>JAVHRV010000061.1:2104-13378 GCA_036171815.1 Patescibacteria group bacterium | reverse complement strand
GAAAGCTAAACTATTAATCTGATTAGCCCCGGCGCTAGAAGCGGCCGCGATGACACGATTCAAACGGCTAGCTTCTTGATCATATTTTTTTACTTTTATCACCAACTGTTCGTTAGCATTATACCCGGAAACAGTCGAAACATTGTCTTTATAATCGTACTGGGGGTAAAGATAATAATTTTGCGCCTGAATATTTTCTGGCTCTATTCCGGCCGCTTTTACTGCCTTAATTATACTATCAATTTTCAAATTTAATTGGTTCAACGCGTCTTCCGGTTTCGAGACTTTATCAATCTGAACTCCTAAAGTAATAATCGCGATATCAGGAACATAGGACACTCGTCCCTGTCCGGTGATCGTTACGCTTTTAAACATTTGGTTAACTATCCGATCGCGTACAAGAGCGACAATGATAATTGCACTGAGCAAAACCAAAGCGACAATCATAACCAGAGCGCGCGACCAATTATTACTACCACTATTACCACCACTAAGATTTTTTTCTTCCGCCATATAAATATAAATTAAATTTTAATATTTAACATTATAACACTTTAAACAAAAACCACAATAAAAATCACTATCAGCAGAAACTAATTCCGATTAACTAGATAATGTTCCCTTTGCGCTGGGCGCAATCTTTCGACGGCGTACCGAAGAGCGGTTTTTGGCATCTTTAAATAATTTTTATCTAAAAAATCCAGGAGCTCCTTTTCGCTAACCCGCTTGCCCGCCTCGCGCAACATCCAACCAACGGCTTTATGGATTAAATCATGCTCATCTTTTAATAATTTACCAGCTAGACGAAAAGTTTCCTCAGTCCGGCCGGCTTTAATAAAAGCATAAGTAGCGACAATCGACATCCGTCTTTCCCAAAGATTAGTGGATTCCGCTAACTTATCGAGAAGTTGTTTAACTTCCAGTGACAAAACATTCGCCCCCTTAACTAAAAAAGCTTCTTGGCGAGAAAGAAAATCCCCTAGAATTTTATAAACTGATAAATCGACTAAATCCCAATTATTAATTCCCTTAACATTACTTAAATAAAAATCAACAATGTTTTTTTTATCTTTCAAATCTTGTGCTCTTTCATATTGCGCTACTAATATTAGTAAAGCGACTAAACGAAATTCATGAATTTTACTAACCAAAAGCTCTTGTAGGCCCTTCCAGTCTAAATCCTCATATTTCTGGGCGATTTGACGCTGTAACGGCACTTTTAAGCCTAAAAATCGATCTCCAGCGCCATACTGGCCGGGACCAGTCTTAAAAAATCGCTGTAAAATAGCCGCCTGAGGCTTATTAGCTAGACTAACTAGTTCCCTTTTTAATTTTTGAATAGAGGACATACGGTCTCAATAATGATAAGCTTTATTACTTAAGATAGTCGTAGCACAATATATTTGTTCAATTAAGATGACTCGGGATAATTCGTGCGGAAAAGTAAGCGGCGATAAAGAAATCTGGGGATAGCGCTCATAAAGCGTTTCGCTAAAACCCAAAGCGCCCCCAATAATTAAAATAAGCGGATTATTCTTTTGGAACCAAGCCGCTAGTTGCGGCGAACTAAAATTCTGTCCGCGTTCCGCTAAAAGATAAATCTTGGCCGGCTTGTTTTCTTTTACTCTTTTCTCCAAAAAATTTAAAATTTTTTCCCCTTCTATTTCTTTAGCCTTAACTTGGTCATTCTGGGAAAATGGTCGGACCGGGAGTTCTATTATTTTTAATCGCACATAAGGGCGCAAGCGTTTCTCGTATTCTAAAAATGCCGCTTGAAAATATTTTTCCTTAAGCTGACCAATAGCAACAATAGTAATGTCTAACATAATCAAATATAGCTATATCAATTTAATAATTATAGCACAAAATAGGGCTTTACAAAAATTATTATCTATGGCAAAATTAACCATTAGAAATCTAGGTTTCTATAACACCAAACACTAAGTTCTTTAAATAATCAATAAATTGAGGTATCAGATGAAAAAGCTCTTTTTTGTTCTCATGCTAATGTTATCAACAATACTCCCTAGATCAACTACAGAGGATACTCTCGCAGTAAGTAACGGGAGGAACGTCCAAATAATCGCCCAGCAAAAAACCGAAACGGTTTTAAAAAAATTCAAAATATCCGAGGAAATATCGGAATTTACCTTTTCTGACTCGGAAAAAATAGCTTTGTCGCAAGGCGAGACAATCACCCATCAGGAAAATTTACCGTATATATTTTCCTTAGAACTGCCTTTTTTTGGATTTAAAAAAGTAAACGAAAATAACTATTACAAACTAGTTAACGGAACCATTCAGCCCGAACTAACAAGAACAGTGGAAGCTAGTAAAATAGACGGTACTATTACTTTTTTAATCTATTGTATAATCATCCAAGTGGGTCTTTTTATTTTTTCTAGTTTAAACCTAGAAGCTCGAAATAAAAAAGTCGCTTTTTTTATCGGCTCTTCACTAATTTTTCCTATTTTAGGAATGTTTATCTCGTTTTTTCTCTGCCGAGTAGCCGCTTTAATAAGAAATGATCTTGTCCTGGACGCGATAATATTTCTTTTTGTCGGCGCTGTTACTTCTATTATAACAGTCGCTGTACCTAATATAGCTTCCGATGATAAAAGTTTCGGACCAGACGTTCTGCCCGGCATTATGATCTCTCTACTTATGAGTATATATGGCGGGTGTTTAGCCTATCTTAATTATAGTCCTTTCGGTAAAGAAGCTTCGGACCTATGGGTCTATTTAGGTTTATATCTAATTATCTGTTTAATATTATTAACCTTGCGCCTAATTCTATCTCTTTATCGAGATCAAAAAAATCAAAAAAAGATTGAAAATATGGCGGAAAATATAATATAGATATATCATGCCCTAAGGTTAAAAGGTTAAACTAAAGATCGAACAATAAAAAAGCGCTGGTTAACTCTAGCGCTTTTTCATTTAACTAAGTTAGGATAGTAATATCATCAAAGTCATATTACCAAGAACCGCTCGAACCGCCACCGCCCGAAGAGCCGCCGCCAAAACCGCCAAAGCTCCCACCACTAGAAGAGCCGCCGCCAAAGCCACCCGGACCACCAAAAAACCAAAATCCACCGCGCCGTCGACTAGGATCCTTTGGTTTAGGTAAAACTCGAGATACTAAAAAATCAATAATAAGGCCAAATATGCCTAAAACAAGTGGAAGAGAAATAAAAAATAACCAAGTTCTAAAGAAAATAACCGCAATTAAAAATCCTAAGAAAAGACCAATCACTCCGCCCTCCCACCAACTTTGGCTTTTAGCTAAATGGCGCCAAAGAGCTGATAATAAATAACAAACAAAAATAATTAACCAAATTATTGACTCAAAACTAAAACGAAATTTTGATTTTTGCGTTAGAGGAGCGTCGGCCTGATATTCTCCTTTAGTCGCGGCGATAATTTCATTGGTCGCTTCGTCTAAGCCGACATAATAATTTCCTGCTTGAAAGGCCGGACGCAAAGTATTTCTAATAATCTGACTAGCAATAGCATCCGGCAGCGCCCCTTCTAAACCGTATCCAACTTCTATTCTCATCTGACGATCCTCTAAAGCAACTAATATCAAAATACCATTATCTTTTGTCTCTTGACCGATTTTCCAATCAGCAAAAAGCTTAACGGCAAAATTATCGATTGTATCACCAGCTAAATTTTTAACGGTAACAACGGCTATCTGATTACTCGAACTAGCGCTAAAACCAACTAATTTAGTCTCTAGACTTAATCGTTCAGTTTCACTTAATATATTAGCAAAGTCACTGACTAGAGAGACCGGCTTCCCGGGATTATAATAAGCCTGCGTCGCTCCGGCGACGCTAAAAAATAAAACAAAACAAAAAATAAAGAAAAAACGACGGAACATGATGATGATAGTTAGACTAATCTAGATCAGCCGCTTTTTATTTATTAATCTCTAAATCAACCTGAGGCGCTTCCGCAGCACCGGAAACAGCGGCAAAATAATTCTTATCAGAAAAATTATAGAGATTAGCTAAAACATTCATAGGGAATCTCTTGGTGAGAACATTAAAATTCTTAACTTCATCATTAAAACGACTGCGCTCGACGCTGATCCTGTTTTCCGTCCCCTCTAACTGAGCCATTAAAGTTTGAACAGTGTCGATTGATTTTAATTGTGGGTAATTTTCCATAATAGCTAGTAATCGACCGAAAGCGCCTTCTACCTGACCAGCCGCCGCCGCCTTATCAGACACGGACTGTGCTCCACTATAATTTTCCCGCGCTTTAGCTAAATCACCGAAAACTTGTTGTTCTTGGCCCATGGCCCCTTTAACGGCCGCTACCAAATTAGGAATAAGGTCAAAACGTCGCTGATACTGAGTTTCAACCTGTTGCCAAGCGCTATCAACTGTTTCATTGGCTAATACTAGACGATTATAAGAAGTCCAAAACCAAGCCCCTAATATCACGATAAGAGCGATAATAATAAGCCACACTTTTTTTGTCATAGATTTTTAAAATTAAATAAATATTTATAAATTTCATTATAGCATAAAAAGGCCTTATCTAGAAATAGACAAAGCCTTTTTGTAATCCTATTTTGTAGTATTTATGTTAATATCGTTCAGTGAAGATCCTATCCAACCATTTAGTGAAAACTGGGCCACGACGATCATCGGGGCGTAAACGTTTTAAAAGATATAAATTATTAGCGCTTTGACTAAAACCATGGTCGACACTGACTGCCCCCAAATAACCAGTCGAAGAAGCAATAGCGACATCTTCATAATTATAACGTCCGAACGGATAAGCAATAGTTAAAACTGGACGTCCGATAATATTAGATAGGGTTTTTTTGCTTTCTCCTATTTCCCATTCCGCCGCTTGTTTGCTCGCGAGTTTTAAATCAGGATGATTAAAAGTATGCGAACCTATTTCAATAAAGCGACTCATGACCATTTCTTTGAGTTCGGCTTCATTAATATAACCCGGATGCTCCAGACGATTAACAATCACGTAAAGAGTAGCCTTAATATCGTATTTTTTTAAAAGAGGAAAAACATTATCGTAAAAATCTTCATAACCGTCGTCAAATGTTAGCGCCAAAGAGCGCGGCGGAAGTTTTTTCTTTTCCCGCAAGCTCACGGCCGCTTCGGAAACAAAAATCGTATTATAATTTTTATCTTTAATCGCCTGCAGCTGTTCCTCAAAAATTGAGGGCGATAAATAAAGAGCGGCCATTTTAGTGCTAGTGGGCGCTTCCTCGATATAATGATACATTAGGATTGGAATATCCGCTTGAAAATATTTTGGTTCTTCCCTCTTATATATCTTATTTTTGACAGTCGTAGTCTCATTATTATCACTTAAAGACTGCTCGCTGGAGACAGTCGGGAAAGATGCCGCGGGAGAGGCTTGATTCGAAGAGGTTTGATCTGAAGAGGCTTGATTCGAAGAGATTTGATCAAAGGCGGCTTGAGCCGTTAGTAAATAAGAATTTGGCGATACGGATCTTTTCTGTAAATCTATCTGTGAATCTAGTAGATGACTATAAAATAAGGAATAACTAGCACCGATAGCTAAACTTAGAAATATTAATTTAAGAGATAAAATAAGACGCGGCATAACAACTAACTTTATCTTTTAGAACGCACACGTTCATTCTCAGTTAATCCCTGTTTACGCAAGCGGATATTTTTAGGAGTAATCTCTAAATATTCATCATTATTCATAATACTTAAACCTCGCTCCAAACTTATATTCCAAGGCGGCGTTAAAATAATTGCCTCATCAGTCCCCGACGCCCGAACATTAGTTAGTTGCTTACCTTTAATCGGATTAACGGCCATGTCATTACCCTTAGTGACATTACCAATAACCATTCCCTCATAAACCTCCGTATTAGGACTGATATATAAAACGCCACGATTTTGCAAATTCCAAAGAGAATAGGCGAGCGCCTTGCCACCAATCATCGAAACCATTGAGCCGAGACTGTCTCTTTCAATAGTACCGGCATATCCTTTAAAGCCAATGAAATGAGTGCATAAAATACCCTCACCGCGCGTATCGACAATAAATTCGTTACGATAACCTAGAAGTCCGCGCGTCGGAATTTCAAAAATCAAACGGGATTGACTATTGTGAGTCTTTAAATCACGCAATAGACCCTTACGGCCAGAAACTTTTTCCATAATTACGCCCGTCATATTTTCCGGAATATCAATGGTGACCTCTTCAAACGGTTCTAACTTATGACCATTCTCCTCCTTGATAATTACCTGAGGCTGAGAAACTTGGAGTTCATATCCTTCTCGACGTAAATTTTCTAATAAAATAGCAATATGAAGTTCACCGCGGCCAAAAACTTTATAAAAATTAGCATTAGAAAAATCAATCCTTAAACCAACGTTAACTTCTAATTCTTTTTCTAAACGCTCCCGAATCTGACGATTAGTCACAAATTTTCCTTCCCGACCAGCAAATGGTGAATTATTAATTAAAAAATTAAGAGAAATAGTCGGTTCGTCTATTTTGATGGCTGGGAGCGGCGCTTGTTCGGCCGCCTCGGCAATAGTCTCTCCAATATAAATATCCGATAAGCCGGCAATCATAATAATATCGCCAGCCGTGGCCTCAGGCTCCTCTTTCCTAGCTATACCGTGAAAAGTAAATAATTTAGCAATTTTACCACTCCTAGTTTCGCCATTTAAATTTTCAATAAATACCGCCTGGCCGGCCTTAACCTTCCCTTCATAAATACGACAAATAGCTAAGCGACCTAAAAAATTATCATAAGCTAAATTAAAAGGCTGAATTAATAACTGTTTAATTTCTCGCTCTGGGCTAGAGGCCGGATTAACATGTTCTAAAATAAGCTCTAAAAGCGGATCAAGATTAGTTGACTCGTCAGCTAAATTCCGTTTAGCAATCCCCTGTTTCGAAGCCGCATAAATAACCGGAAAATCTAACTGTTCGTCATTAGCGCCTAAATCCAAAAATAATTCATAAACCATTTCACTCACGACTTCCGGCCGAGCGGCCGGTTTATCAATCTTATTAATTACCACAATCGGTTTAAGGCCAAGCTCTAAAGATTTTTTTAGAACGAATTTAGTCTGGGGCATCGGTCCTTCTTGTGCGTCTACTAATAGTAAAACGCTATCGATAGAACGTAAAATTCGCTCGACTTCTGAACTAAAATCCGCGTGACCGGGCGTATCAACAATATTTATTTTTGTATCTCGATAAAAGACCGAGGTATTTTTAGAATAAATAGTAATCCCTCTCTCTTTCTCTAAATCATTAGAGTCCATACTAACTCCGTCACTAGTCATGCCCGTTTGGCGCATTAAAGCATCGGTTAAAGTAGTCTTGCCGTGATCAACATGAGCGATAATCGCGATATTTCTAATCTCCATAGTTTATAATCTTTTAAAAAATTTATAATATTCAACTAAACAAAAAAATTACGCATTAAAGGTAATTTTACCAAAGTTCCTCAATGATACCGCTTTTTAAAAAAATAGTCAAATAACTAAGCTATTTTTGCTTTAAAATAAATAAAAATGACATCTATTGACATATATTATGATTATTGATATATTATAATGTTCTTTGAAATTAGTAAGGCCTAGACGAGAGACTAGCCCACGAGCTTAATAGTTAATCAATAACTAAGAGGCCCGGGGATACTAGTAACTCGGGTCGTTTAATATATTCATTATATGAAAGCATTAAACGGTTTTATCGGAATCATCGTCTTGATTCTCGTATTAAAATGGGCATTACCAGGAGAGGCAGTTACTTTAGCTAGCGAAATATGATTAAAGTCTTAACTTTAATTCATGACTTACTAGCCCAAATTAACGTCCCTCAGTAAAAAATTAAAGAGATTCTCCTAAGAATCTCTTTTAATTTACTGTAAAAAATAATAAACTTTAAAAAAATTATTTTTTAATATCCTTCTGAAGATTTTTAATTAAAATAAGAATTTCACTAAGTTTTTCATTTTCAATCCTAGCAATTGATTTCTGTAATTCTTCAATTTCTTCTTTAGCTTTAATATTTGTTTCATAATCTTCATTCGCCTGGTAACGATCACGTTCACTTTGACGATTTTGAGACATCATAATAACCGGAGCAGCATAAGCGGCCTGGGTAGAAAAAAGTAGATTTAACAAAATAAAAGGAAAAGGATCAAAATGATTAAGCCAAGCGATTATATTGAAAGCTATCCAAAAACAGACAAAAATAGTCTGAGAAATAATGAAGGTCCAGGAACCCATGCTTTTAGCGACAAAATCAGCAATTCTTTGGCCTAAAGATAACTGCGCGATATGTTTCTGATGCCAAGTTTTATTATGCAGTTGCGCCATACAAAATATTATTAAATTATTAATACCTCTATTATAAGGTTAAATCAGATAATTATCAATATCCAAAAAATTAATAAATTAACTAAAAAACTTAAAAATGCTATAATATCTACACTAAAAATATATTGCTTAAACTTATGCGAGTACCTATTAGGAGGGCGGAAAAAAATAATCAAGTTAAAATTGACTGGCACTTGACGGAAGGCAAGTATTTAGAACTTAAAAATAAATTAGAAAAATTAAAAAATAAACGACCAGAACTAAGTGCGGAGGTCCAGCGATTAGCGCTCATGGGGGATTTTTCAGAAAACGCTGGCTATCAACTAGCTAAAGGACGCCTGCGCGGTCTTAACCAGAGAATTTTAGATACCGAAAATTTATTAAAAAATGCCGAAATAATCCGACCGAACAGTAACGGCCGAGTCGAATTAGGTCATCGCGTAACAATTAGTCTCAACGAAAAAATTAAAACATATCAAATTTTAGGCTCCTGCGAAACTAATCCTAGCGCCGGAATCATTTCACATAATTCACCGCTAGGCGAAGCGCTAATCGGCCGACAAACAGAAGAAATATTTAAAGTTAAACTTGGAGAAAAAACTTATCAATGCCAAATCCTAAAAATCGAATGACTAGCCAAAACTTTTCTCGAATTAATAAAAAGCAGCTGACCAAAGATCAGCTGTAATTTTTAACTAACAAAGTCTAGCTCTTGCTAGACGGATAAACTAGACAATAAATATGCCAATATTATCAAGGAAAAACTTTAGTCATTGAATAACTACCGCGAAACGAATCCGTGAAACATGCTTGAAAAGCGTTTAAATAACGCTTTTTATCGACACAATTCTCGATAATTTGTCTCCGCTCTTCTTGACTCAGACTTCTCCTGAGTAGAATAGCGGCTCTTTCCGCTTCTTGAAGATTAGCTTCTTCGATATTAACCTGGAGTATAAATTTCACCTGCTCCTCGTCAAGTCGACTCCCCAATAAATTGGCTATTTGTTGAGCCCTATTAAGCTTTCCAGAAACAATAGATATTTCTAGAAAATCATTTAAATCATCGGCTGGTAAAGATTGGCCGAGAAGACTGGCTATTTTCAAAGATAAACTTAGGAAACCAAAAAGTAAAGAAATCTGTAAAAGTTTATGCAACAAGATATCTAACCAGCTGATAAACAAAAAAATAACAAAAAGATGAAGGGAATGCATAAATACTCCGCGATATTTTGACTGAATTTAATTTAATTAAAAATGTACCATTAAAACTAATATACTAATAAAATATTTCTGTCAAGACTAAACCAAAATTTATTTGAGCGCTAAACGATTTATTTCTCTATTGCGCAAGGCATTATTGACCGCATGAAGTACGACAATAACCCGATCTTTAAGACCTTTTTTAAGACGTAGCGCCACGTTAATTTTAGCTTCAACTAAATAACCGACCTTCATCCCTAGTGGTTTCATAGCCAATAAACTGCTATTACGGCTAATTACGCTTATGCGACGGCCGGAAATTAAGTCACGAAATTTATAAGAGGCTTTCGCGCTCGCTAAGCGTATCGAGGGATAGGCATAGGCCTTTTGCGCGATTATGGCCATTTCTAAGGCCGTACCGATATTTTTAGGATCAATCCCAGAAACTTCTGTAAAATAAGTTGACTTCAAGCCCCAACTTTTCGCCTGACGATTCATCGCCGCCACGAATTCTTTTCGACTTAAACCAGAGTTATCGACTAAAGCAATCGCCGCTTCATTAGACGAAGCGATTAGCATCGCGTTCCATAAATCATTAATAGCTACCTTATCACCCGCTTTTAAATTTATCTGACTAGTAACATCTCCTGCCTCGATATAGGGATTAACATAACTAATCTCTTCTTTCGTAATAATAACTTTTTTATTGAAATTAAGATTCTGTTTAGCTAAAATAACCGCTGTCATAAGTTTAGTTAAAGAAGCAAGCGGTAAAGTAGTATTATAATTCTGTCCACTAATAAGCTTACCTGTCTGAGCATTCAAGACTACGCTCGCCAAGCCAATACTGTCATAATCAGGCGTGTTTACGGTCTGCGCTAAAACCGATTTACTTAATAAAATAAAAAAATTAAGTAAAATAAAAATAACTACAAAATATTGCCAAAGTCTATTGTTATAAAACATAAAAAAAATAATTTCTTTATTTTTAGTTTAACATAAATTTTAATTTTCACAAAAACCTATAATTATACAGATGTTATACAGACGTCGCCTTTACTTATCGAACTTATGGGTCTAATATTTAATAAAACTTGACAAATACTTTTTATTGTATTAGTCTATAACAAACAAACATTTCGTACATTAATAAGGAGAACGCGATGCCTAAGAAAGCACCAAGCTAATCAAAATTCGGTATTAAACCGAAAAAATACTTATTTCTTAAACTATTTTATTTTCTCAAATCTCAAACTATTTCTAAGGAATATAATGAAAAATGTTGAAAAAACTACAAAAATTCCAATAAATTCTTCTTGCGAACTCTCCAAAGAAGATTTAGAGAATGTATTTAAAGGGGCCCAAATAAAATTAAAAGAATCCTTAAACATCACCGAAAATATTAAGGAATCAATAAAACAAGGAGCTGATGACGGCCGAAGCTATCATACTGATCCCGGCGACAATTCTCAGATTGAAAATTTAGCTCCCCTGTTATCAAGATCGGGCAATAACAACACCAAGATGTTACTGCTGCAAAATGTTATTATTGTTGCTATCCTTTATTCAAGGCATTCAATAGATAGATCAATCAATTCAGCGTCAAAAGGCGCTCGATCAGATGAGAAGTCGCTATCCTTTATTCAAGGCATTCAATAGATAGATCAGTCATTAATCGTAACAAAAGATAATAACTACATTATCAGTGTCG
>JAVHRV010000061.1:0-2094 GCA_036171815.1 Patescibacteria group bacterium | reverse complement strand
CTAATTGTCAAGAGACGATAGGTGCCGCTCGCCTTAAAGCGATACCGGAAACTCAATTCTGTATTAAATGCCAGAAAAAAAAGGGCGGCTAGCTCAAAAAAATGCGACCGTAACTTTGCAAAAAATGCCTGACTCAAAAAGCCAGGCATTTTAACTATATAAATAATCTCAAAAATTAAATTTTAAAAATCAAACCCGGTATGTCCCATACCGGGTTTTTTAATTTTTACTTTGTTTTCTAAATTATCTTTTCATTATTTCTTGATATACCCCAGATACCCCTCGCAAAATGTGGTTATAATCCATTCCTTCGCCAAAAACCCAGCCTGGTTTTACTAGAAATCCATAGTACTCTATCTTAAAATCTAGCTTAAAATCGAGCGAATCATTGTTAGGCAGGACGGGACTATTCGCGTCTCCGAGCAAATGACTATTTTTACTTCTTAATAGTAAACTACAATATTTAACTGATTGAGGCGGAACTTTTAAGTGTTTTAAATATTGATTTAAAACATCCATAGACTCGCCTGAGTCAATAATATCCTCGACGACGATCACATGGCGGCGACCCAAGTCTTCAGCCGGAAAATTAATAATTTTAACCGGTTCGGCTTCATGATTTTTTGTAAACTTCTTGAGTCTGATCGAATCAATCGTATGATCAAATGCCAAACGATCTAAGGCTCGAGATAAATTTGATAAAAAAAATAAAGCCCCAAGCTCTACGAAGAGAAGTATCGGCGGTTGAGCATACTGCCGATAATCTTTTTTAATTTGAGCGGCCAACTCTTGGACCCGCTGAAACATTTCTTCATGGGAAATAATTCGTTGGTAAACGTTCCCGTTGATGACCATTCTTCTGTCGACTTTTTTTTCAGATTCTGCGGAACTCATTTGATTTCTCCTTCTTGATTAGTTTTTTAAGAACTAGTTACGTTTCATTTAATTTGTCTTATTTAATCACTTATTTAATCACCTATATTTAATTAAGTCAAGTATTTTTTAATCTTTCTTTATTCCCTCCTTAGAGCTTCAATCGGATCAAGCCTGGCCGCGCGGCGGGCCGGATAAACACCAAAAAATAAACCACAAATAAAAGAAAAAGTTAAGGAAACAGTAAAAGCGCGCAACGGTATTTTAAATTGCCAGTCTAAGCCAGCCAAACCCGCCCCGAGAGATATCAACCAAGAAAATAAAATACCAAAAATAATGCCAACTAGCGCCCCTAGTAAAGTAATTAATACCGCTTCCACTAAAAATTGCGTCATAATATCCCGATAATTAGCGCCGACGGCCTTGCGTAAGCCGATCTCCGCCGTTCTTTCGCTTACTATAACATACATAATATTGAGAATTCCTACGCCGCCGACTAATAAAGAAATCGCGACAATGGCCAATAAAAGCCAAGTTAAAGCATCAGTCACCGTATTTAAAGTAGCCATCATATCGTCCATAGTCGAAACACGAAAATCGTCTTTAGCGGGATCAGTTATTTCATGATTTTGCCGCATAATCCGCCGAATTTCTTCGGCCGTATCGGCACTTAATTTTTGGTCCCGAAATTTATGAATCATGTACATGACATAATCTGTCCCCATAATCTTTTTCTGCAAACTTCGAATCGGAACATAAATATAATCATCAAGATCAAGGCCAAAAGTAGCGCCCCGTGACTCCATGACTCCCATAACCTTAAACTTAGTCTGTCGCAAAGTAATGTATTTCCCAATCGGATCAGAGTCGCCAAACAATTTGTCCTTCATTTTACTACCTAAAACAGCTACTTGGCTCAGGGATTTATCGTCCTCATCGCTAAAAAAAATACCGCTGGCCATGGTACTTTTATCAATATTTAAATAACTCGCGCTCACGCCAAACAGATTGGCTTTACGCGCTTCATTGGCATAACTAACTTTTTCTTGCGCCATGATCGCCGCGTAACCATCAGTGATATTAGATATCTTTTTAATATCTTCTAAATCTTCTAGAGTCATGCTAGTGACTTGAACGCCGGACGCAATCGCCATCGCGCTTTGACTGTCGCCTGAACTGCCTTTTTTAGAAGTCGGCACTTTAATTTCCGTCTGAATAATA
>JAVHRV010000060.1:0-2901 GCA_036171815.1 Patescibacteria group bacterium | reverse complement strand
CGAGTCCGGCGTAATATCTTTCTTAGCGTAAGTTTCTAACAAAGCGCGATCCACAATCGAATCTTCATCGTAGCTTAGATTACCAAGCATTAAACGAACCAAACCCTTTAAAGTTATCACCGCACTCCTAATTATATCTTTAGGTTTAGCTTCGCCGCCGATGGAGCGCGGTAAATCGAAGGGATTAATTTTATTCTCCGAAGACAAGGAAATATTGATATAAGTCCCGCCCACCGCTTCCGATAAATGTTTATACTCATATTCCGGATCAATCACGATAACTTCCGTCCCTAACATTAAAGAACGTAAAATTTCTAATTTTATCGCGTAGCTTTTCCCCGCCCCGGAAGTAGCAAAAACTACGGAGTTAGCATTTTGTAAACTAAAACGATCAAAAAGAATTAAACTATTATTATGCCGGTTAATTCCATATAAAATTCCCCGGTCGCTCGTCAGCTCGCTAGAAATAAAGGGGAAAGACGAGGCAATGGGCGATGAGTTCATGTTAAAAGTAATATAAAGCTCATCATCGCCTAAAGGCAAGGTCGAATTAAAACCTTGTTCGGATTGGTAGTAAACCCGGCGAGAATAAACTAGGCGGGAGCCGAAAACGTCTTCAATCTGATCCGATAAACGGTCTAGCTCTTCCTGATTATCGGCGTAGAGAGTAACGTATAAACCAAATTGAAAGAATTTTTCCGTACCTTGAGTAAGCGCGTCGCGTAAATATTCAATATCGCGTAAGGCGGTTTCTCGCAAAGGATCGCGCGCCGCTCCCTTCTCCGCATCGCCGACTATCTGCGCCTCTAACGCGCCGACTTTATTTTTTAACTGTTTTAAAATTATCGCGCTCTTAACCGGATAAAAAAACATCGAAACATCAAAGCTGAAATTAAGATTAATAATCGGGGCGAACCAACCGACCGAAATATAACGCGGATAGCTAACGACAAAGATCGTCCGCAAAAATTTATTGCCTAACCGGAGTAAAGTCGGCTCGACCTTCAGGCTAGCGGGCGCGATAATATCGCGAACGGACAAAACCCCGCGTCGGAAAGCTTTTTCTTCTTCGATAATCTCCCTCGTCATCTCCGGATTATCTTCAATAGCCGGCCTAACTGGCTGACCAGTTAAAGTTAACGGGGTAGTTAATTTAATCTTATTATTTTGTTCTTCTTGCTTACTAAAATCGATCATATGATTTATTTTTCAACGCGAAGCTTATCTAAATCGACTAGCTCCTGATTCTTCGCTGTTTCGGGATTATAGGTCTTATAGTACAGTTCTATTAAACTCTGCGTGTCGAGACGAATAGACGCTACCCCCATCGATTCAAGGCCATTTAAGACGCTCTCGACGCGGCGATCAAGCATATCCTGATATTTCTGAAAAGTAGTTTCTTTTAATTTAATAATAGTGGCCGGCTTCAGCGCTTCCCCGATGAGACTGAAAAAATTCTTATGCTTATCAGTCAAAGGATCATAAGGAATAATGACATAAAAACGCTTATTCATAATTTTTCCGAGCGAAGTAAGTTCCTGGATATATTCGATATAATCAGCGGTCTGAACTTTCAAAAGTTTATTGGTTTGTTCTTTCTCCTTCGACTTTAAATACTCTAGATAGTTATCAATATCTAATTCGCGCGACTGAATTACTATTTGCATCATGAAACTAATGTTATTTAAAAAACGAATATAAGAACTAATAACAGCGTTCTGTTCATCCTCGCTTTTTAAGGCAAAATTTATACTAGACACTAAAAGAACGGCGCGCAAAGTTCCGTCTTTCATAACAACCGTATTATCCTTAATCTCCGCAATATTTAAATATTCCTGAGTATAGTTGTTGACTTTATTTTTGGCTAAATTTTTAGCTGACATATAATATTACTTAAGACTGTTCGCCTTTATATTTCCCCTCGGTGTCGACAATCAGCGCCAGTTCGGCTAAACGAGATTCCTTATAAAATTTAGGCGGCGCGGCCTGATAACCAGCCGCAAGCGGCAGTGACTTTTCAATTTTTTCAGCAATCGCCCCTTGATTGCTCCAAACCCGAATAGTCGGACGGCGAAAAGTTTGAATCGTATTGAGTAAAAATAGGTGAAAAGGCCGACCATTAATTTTAACGAAAGCAAAAATAGCCGAGATTAAAAAGACAACAATACCGATAATCACAAACAGAGTAAAATCAAATAACTTATAACTTAAACCGATGATTATCGCGGCGACTAAAAAAATTAAAAATTGCCGAGTCGTTATCGGCCCGATAATCTGATTTTCTACATCGATAAATTGGGGCACCGTAAATTGCTGCATAAAATACCCTAAAATATTAATTGACTATTGAGCTTCACAATTTCCTCAATCTCTTCTAGACTTAAACAATCTTTGCCCGTCTGCTTTTGACTAACAATATAATCTTTTAAACCCACGCCTTTCGCTAAGGCTTCTTGTCCTAAACGTAGATAAGCCCGGTTAACTAAACTCTGCCGCCAGGCTTTAACGCCTAAAATCATCTTATCATAGCCGTCTCTTTCCAACAATTTTACCTTAGCTAATATTTTAGCGCTTATCTCGGCCGGATTCTGGCCCAAACGCCGGAAATTAATTAGATCTAAAAATTGCAGCTCTTCTAGCGGGCCGATAATTTTAGGCATGGGCTTAATATCGTGCATTTGCGGGCGACCGCTGACCGGTGCTGAAACTGGACGTTTCGCTGGCGAAGGAGCAATATTGGCCACTACCGGCCGCGAGACGGATGGAACAACTCCGGTTTTAAACGGAGAAGTTACTGGAACAACCTCGGCTTTTAAAGAAGGGGTCGCGGGATTAGGCGTGGCGACAACTGGCTTAATAATAGGATTTAAAACTGTCGGCGAAGGAAATGGCGGAATAGGA
>JAVHRV010000059.1:0-2913 GCA_036171815.1 Patescibacteria group bacterium | reverse complement strand
AGCCGATAGTCCAAGCATCATGATAATCATTAGTTGTTCCTGTTTTAGCGCCGACCGGGCGGTTATTTAAAGTTAGAAAATTTTTAGCACCAAAAATATAGGTGCGCGCGTTATTATCACTTAAAATACTATTTATCATTTTAACGACCTTAGAATCTAGAGCTTTTCTTACTGAGGGGGTGTATTCTTCTATAATGCGGCCATTCTTATCTTCTATTTTTAAGAGGCCGGTTACTTGATTAACTTGACCGTCATTAGCAAAAACGCTATAAGCATTAACATGCTCTAGTAGTTTTACTTCCGCTCCGCCTAAAACTAGAGATAGCCCGAAACGGCTGCGTGGATAGAGAGTTGAATAGCCGAGATTTTCCGCTAAATCAATAACACTATTTATGCCGGCTAGATAAATAGCTTTAACGGCCGGGATATTTAGCGACCCGGCGAGAGCTTGACGAATAGAGACTGGTCCGTATTCTTTATTGTTATAATTATGTGGTTCATATTTTTGTTTGGGGTCGGTGGAAAAATTAGTGACTACGTCGTAAAGAATAGTGTCGGGAGTATAGCCTTTTTCGAATAAGGCCGAATAAACAATTGGTTTCATAGATGACCCCGGTTGTCTGGCGCGTGTTGAGACGTTTACTTGGCCGTCAATTGAATCATCGAAGTAATCTCGAGAGCCGACCATGCTCAATATTTGGCCGGTTTTGGGATCAATGGCTATAAGCGCGGCGTTGTTGGCGCCGTATTTTTCCGGATAAGTTTTTGTTCGGGCAGAAATAACTTCCTCAGCTATTTTTTGTTTTTCGAGGTCTAGCGTAGTATATATTTTTAGGCCACCCTGTTCAATAGTTTTCTCGCCGTATTTATCGGACAGAAGATCTTTAATATACATAACAAAATGAGGGGCGATAATATTTGTTTCTGGTCCTTTGAATTTTATTTCCTGCTGTTTAGCCGAATCTCGTTCCCCTGTTGAAATATATTTTTGTTCAACCATTAAGTCTAGGACATAGTCTTTTCGGGCTAGGAGAATATCCTTATTTGGGCCGTAGGGAGAGTAACGACTCGGGGTTTGGACAATGGCCGCGAGAACCGCCGCTTCCGCTAAAGAAACATTGGTTATACTTTTACCAAAGTATTTTTGGCTCGCCGCTTCAATCCCATAAGCATTAGAGCCATAGGGTATTTCGTTGAGATACATTTGGAGGATCTCATCCTTGGAGAATTTTTTTTCCAGGCGATAAGAGAGAATTAACTCCTTTATTTTTCTGGCAATAGTTTTTTCTGGACTCAAAACAGCATTTTTTATAAATTGTTGAGTCAGAGTAGAGCCGCCAGCGTTGCGATTGAAGACCAAATTAGTAATTACTGTTCTAAACATAGCCCAAACACTAAAAGCGCCGTGATTATAAAAATTTTTATCTTCAATGGCGATCGTCGCCTGTTTAACTTGGTTCGGAATATTTTTGAGGTCAATTAAAGTTCTTTTTTGGTCGCCGCTTATTTCATATAAAATATGTTCACCAGTGCGATCATAAATTTTAGTACTTTGCGCCACCTCTCGATTGATTAATTGATTAGGGTTAGGAAGATCCCGAGAAATCCAAAAAGCATAAATTGAGCCTGAAACAGCGAGGGATAAGCAGATAAGGACCCCCACTAAAAAGATTTTTTTTAATAAATGTCCTTTTTCCTCCCGACTGCCCGCTTTTATCCCACGCGCGTTTTTATATTCACTCCAAGAATCGGAGTGACTTTTTTTGAGTTGTTTAATCGGCATATTATAAATTTATATGAGTATTATATCATAGTTAGGCTTTTCTAACATGATTTATTGGTCTAGGCAGTCACTATAAGGAAAAGCTGTCTAAATTTTTTAGATTATTATATAATATTTAGGCGACGAGTTAAACATTTGTCGAATAATTTTATGGAAAGTTAGTCTAATTTATATGAATTTTATTAGTAGTTTCGACAACCCGACAATTAAGAAGATTAGTCGGCTCCAGAAAAATGGTGAAAGCAGTAAGCAGGGAATATTTCTGGTTGACGGTGAGCGGGAAATTTTTTTAGCCCTCCAAGCGAAGTTTGAATTGGTTAATTTATTTTATTGTCCGGAGTTAGCCCCTCAGGCGGATAAGTTTATTGAGTTATCTAAGGCTATTTCTCAGCCAAATATTATTCAGGTTTCGAGCAGTATTTTTAAGAAAATATGTTATAAGGAAAAACCAGAGGGATTTTTAGCTAGTTTTAAGCGGAAAACACTGGGTATCGCCGATCTCAAATTAGCCAAAGATCCTTTAGTGGTTGTTTTAGAGAAAGTAGAAAAACCGGGGAACTTAGGGGCTATTTTACGGACAGCCTATGCCGCCGGCAGCAGAATAATTATTCTTAATGATAGTCAGACGGATATTTATAATCCTAACGTAATTAGGGCTAGTGAAGGATATGTTTTTTTAGAGCAAATTATTAATCTACCTTTAGTAGAGACTATTACCTGGTTGAAGAAGAATAAAATTACTAGTCTGGCCGCCGCTACTAACGGTCGGATAAATTATACCGACGCTAATTTAGCCGGTGCCGTAGCTCTTATTTTTGGCTCTGAAGCGGAGGGTTTGAGCCACCAGTGGCTTAAGTCGGCGGATACGCTTATTAAAATCCCAATGTCTAAAGGCGTCGATTCTTTAAACGTTTCCGTCTCAGCGGCCATTATTATTTTTGAGTCTTTGAGACAAAGAAATTTGTAATTTTATTTAAAATATCATAAATTTTAGTAATTTAATTGGCGATAAATAATTGACAATAAATTTGATTTTTATTAATATGAGAAATAATTATATCTTTTATAATTATTTTTTGCGCCCGTAGTTCAGCGGATAGAACGGGAGCCTTCTAAGCTCTAGACGAGGG
>JAVHRV010000058.1:0-3003 GCA_036171815.1 Patescibacteria group bacterium | reverse complement strand
GTCAGGTTGGTGTGCCTTATATTATTGTTTTCTTGAATAAATGCGATATGGTCGAGGATAAAGAATTAATTGACCTCGTGGAAGAAGAAATTCGTGATTTATTAAAGAAGTACGAATTCCCAGGGGACACTACGCCGATTATTCGTGGTTCGGCCTTAAAAGCTCTAGAGAATCCGACCGGTCCAGATAACGAACCGATTATGAAATTAATGGAGGCTTTAGATAATTATATCCCTGAGCCGACTAGAGACATTGATCATCCTTATTTAATGCCGATTGAAGATATTTTCTCTATTGAAGGTCGTGGCACGGTCGTTACTGGTCGTATTGAAAGAGGGATAGTTAAAGTTGGCGACGAAGTGGAAATTGTTGGTTTAATGGATACTAAGAAAACCATTGTTACTGGCATTGAAATGTTTAACAAATCTTTAGACCAAGGACAGGCGGGAGATAACGCCGGTATTTTACTGCGCGGTACTAAGAAAAATGAAGTAGAGCGCGGACAGGTTTTGTGCAAACCGGGCTCAGTCACTCCGCATACTGAATTTTCCGCGGAAGTTTATGTCTTATCTAAAGATGAAGGAGGACGCCATAAACCATTCTTTAATGGTTATAAGCCACAATTTTATTTTAAGACAACTGATGTTACTGGCGACATTACTTTGCCAGCCGGCACGGAAATGGTTATGCCAGGCGACACCGTTAACTTAAATATTAAGTTGATCGCTCCGATCGCTTTAGAAGATAAACAGAAGTTTACTATTCGTGAAGGTGGCCGTACCGTTGGTGCGGGCGTTGTCACAAAAATTCTGAAATAATTACTTAGACCCGCTCTCCAGTAGAGAGCGGGTTTGTAGTGTTTATATCAAACCGACGTCGCCCGGAATTTAAGCGGGAACGTCAATAAAACGAATAAATTATGCCAGAAAAAAAAGAAGAAAAAGATTTTAAACAAAGAATCAGAATTAAGATT
This sequence comes from Patescibacteria group bacterium, assembly GCA_036171815.1. Classification (GTDB taxonomy): domain Bacteria; phylum Patescibacteriota; class Patescibacteriia; order Patescibacteriales; family UBA12465; genus UBA12465. The sequence goes on along the minus strand of JAVHRV010000058.1, from coordinate 2,030 downwards.
CGGGCTTTTGATCATAAAATTATTGATCAATCGACCAAGATTATTATCGAAACGATTGAACGAAGTGACGCTCAGTTTTTTGGGCCCATACCACTGCCGACAGAAAAGCGTAAATATACGGTTAACCGTTCGACTTTTGTGCATAAAGACGCTCGAGATCAGTATGAGATGCGTACCCATAAACGGATGATTGACATAATCGATCCGACTGCTAAAACTATTGAAGATTTGACTAATTTGACTTTACCGGCTGGGGTTGACGTGGAAATAAAAATGTAGTAGGATATAAGCATATTATAAATTAGCTAAAAAGACTTAAATAACTCTAATTTTAAAAGGAAAGTGTTTAAGCGGATATTAGCTAAATTTTGGAGGAAAATCAGCTCAATAACCAAGAATTAAAAAATAAGAGAAATTTATTTTTGTGATTTGGTTTTTTAAGCTGGTTTCGTAGCCAGTTTTTTGTTAAAATCAGCGATCTAAACGGAAATAAAATTATGAAATTTATCAGTGGAAAAAAATTAAGTATGACCCAAATTTGGTCAGGCGATAAAGTCTTAGCCGTTACTCCGGTTTTAGCTGGTCCTTGCACGATTACTCAAGTAAAAACTAAAGCAAAGGACGGGTATGAAGCTTTACAGCTCGCTTATGGCGTTCGTAAAGAAAAGAATATTAAAAAGCCTCAGCTCGGTCATTTTAAGGCGGCCGGCGTTAAACCTGCTCATGTCAAAGAATTCAGGACTGATCAAGCCGCTGATTTTAAAGTCGGTGATATTGTTAGCGTTGGGACTTTTAAGGTCGGCGATAAGCTTGATGTCACCGGTATTTCCAAGGGACGTGGTTTCCAAGGAGTAGTAAAGCGTCATGGTTTCCATGGTTTTCGTAAAACTCATGGTAATAAGGATCAAGAAAGAATGCCTGGTTCTATTGGCCCCAAGGGTCCGGCTCATGTCTTTAAAGGAACGCGGATGGGCGGTCGAATGGGTGGCGTCCAGGTGACGGTGACTAATTTAGAAGTAGCCGCGGTTGATGAAAAAAATAATATTATATTTATTCAAGGCGCTGTGCCCGGATCAATTAATGGTTTTATAACTGTTAGAGCGCAGGGAGATTTGCAGGTTAATTTAAATTTACCTTCGCCAGTAGTTAGTGAAGTGCCGGAGGCAGCCGTTTCTGATCATACTGAAGTTGCAAACGAAGTAGCGGCGGCGGAAGTTAAAGATGAGCCGATCGTCGAAGTTGAAGAAGTTCCGGTCGTTGAAGTTAAAGAACCGGTTAGTGCCGCGCCAGAAATTACTGAGGAAAATAAATCATAAATTAGTAATTGATACGAATATATGTCATTAAAGATAAAAGTTTATAATCAAGCGGCAGAATTTGTTAAAGATTTAGAATTAGCTAATGATATTTTTGGTGTTAAGCCTAATAATGAATTATTGCATCAGGTAGTCGTAGCAAGCCAAGCCAACGCTCGTCAGGTTTTAGCTAACACTAAAGACCGTAGCGAAGTTTCCGGGGGTGGTAAAAAGCCTTGGAAACAGAAGGGGACTGGTCGAGCGCGCGCCGGTTCTAGCCGTTCGCCGATCTGGATTGGCGGCGGAGTGACTTTTGGTCCGACTAAAGACCGTAATTTTAAACAAAAGATTAATCAGAAAATGAAACAGAAAGCTTTATTTATGGCTTTATCTGATAAGGTTGGTTCTGGCACGATGGTAGTTTTAGATAGCTTAGCGTTACAAGAGTATAAGACTAAAAAATTCAATGAAATTATCTCCCTTTTAGAAAATAAGGTTTTAAATAATAAACGTCGGGATCTTTTGGTTATTAATGATTCTAAGGATGAAAAGACTAAATATTCGGGACGTAATTTAAGCGGCGTAAAAATTTTAAATTTAGAGAATATCAACTTACTTGATATTTTAAATTATAAGAACTTGTTGTTAACGGAAGCGGCTTTAGCCTCACTCGCTAGTCGTCTTGTGAAATCTCAATGCCGACACCGACAAATTTGCCGGTGGTGCCCTCGTTGA
>JAVHRV010000057.1:0-14194 GCA_036171815.1 Patescibacteria group bacterium | reverse complement strand
TTTATCGGATTCCAGATGATGGAATTCAAGAGCTTTTAAACACTTATTATAGCCGCAAATGGAACATTTATCACCTTTGTATTCAAGGGCTAATTGTCGAATCTTTTTACGTCTTCGATCAACTGCTTGTTTTAAATACTCGGCACGATCGGCATATTTTCTTTTATCTTTAATCATATAATTAAAAATTATACAGAAAGTAAAGATAAAAAAGAGTTCACAGCCAACTGCGCTACCGCTGCGCTACCCGGGAATATTAAATTGTCTCAAAAAACAAAAATGTTTTAAAACATTTTGTATATATATTCTAGCAAATATGAGAGTTATGTCAAATGATCAAAAACCTAATAAAAAAATAGGCTATTTTATAGGTTAATTATCTGAAAGTAAAAATAGGCTAAAATTAGCCTATTTTTATTATATACAATATTAATTTACTTAACTTTTCTTACTATCAATTAATAATCTCTCAGCTTTTCCAAACCCTTAAACTTCCGAATCTTCTCTAAAGCTTTAGACTCAATCTGACGAATACGCTCCCGAGTAACTTCGAATTCCTGTCCAACCTCTTCTAAAGTATGAGCAACACCGTCAATTAAACCAAAACGCATTTCTAAAATCTTTTGTTCCCGCGGTGATAACTGCGCGACAATATTCTTTACGTAATCTTTTAAAAGCTGCAGGGCGGCGGCTCGATCCGGCGTAATATTCTTAACGTCTTCGATAAAATCTTCTAAAGTCGAATCCTCACCATCGTCCCCGATAGTTGTCTCCAGCGAAATCGTGTCCTGAGATATTTTCATGATATAACGAACTTTTTCAATACTCTCCCCCATTTCGGAAGCAATTTCATCAGCGAGCGGTTCACGCCCTAATTCTTGAATTAAATTACGTTGCACCTGTTGAAACTTATTAATATTTTCGACCATATGGACCGGAATACGAATAGTGCGCGACTGATCGGCCAAAGCCCGCGTAATTGCCTGGCGGATCCACCAGGTCGCATAAGTAGAAAATTTATAGCCCTTCCGATACTCAAATTTTTCAACCGCTCGAAATAAACCGATATTTCCTTCCTGAATTAAATCTAATAAACTCATCCCTTTAGCGCCGGCAAATTTCTTAGCAATAGAAACGACGAGACGCAAATTCGCTTCAATTATCTTTTTCTCCGCCTCCTTATCGCCCTTCTCTTTCCTCTTCGCTAATTCGACTTCTTCATCGCCGCTTAAAAGAGGAACCTTACCAATTTCTTTTAAATACATCTGAATAGAGTCAGCACTTAATTTTGATAAATCAATATTAAGAGCGTTCTGGTGAGCTAAGGCGCGACCCGTTAAGACCGGCTCTTGAGCTTTCTTTTCCGCCGTATCGAGAATCCGACCGGAATCTTCCATAATTCTGACGCCGCTTCTTTGTAGCTCACCTAAAAAGACATCATACTCATAAACATATTCTTCAATTTCCGGAAACAAATATAATAATTCCGTTTCGGTCACAAAACCTCGTAGTCGTCCTTTATCAATTAATTTTTTTATTGCTTCCTCCGTCGGTTTTACTGCTATATGTTCTTCCCTAACCCGAGCTAGCTCCTTTAGCCGACTAGCCTTCGTTCGAAAAAACGCCGCCGACTTTTTTTCTTTTTTCGTTTTCTTATCAGTTGCTTTTATTTTTCGGATTTTTTCTGTCTTAACAGGACGGCTATATTTAACCTTAATAATCGGGCTCTTTTTAGCCGACTTCTTATTAACTTGATGTTTTTTAATTTTTTCCGGCTTTTTTTTAGCCATAATAGTTAGACGGTCATTAAATTTTTTAAATCATTCATCAGTGAGCTCAGTTCTTCGGCCTGACCATTTTTCTCAGCGATCGCTATTGCTCGCTGTAATTGCTGTATTCTCCTCTGTTTACCATATTTCTTTAACTCGCTAATAATACCCGATAATTCTGATTTAATTTGAGTATAATCATAATTATAAAAATCTTTTTCGCCTAGCAAGATAAGCTTATCTAAAAAATTCTCATCGCCGGGATAATTTTCTTCTAAATATAAGCGAAAATTTTCATAATCTAAAGTGTTGCTTCTATTATAATGGATTATAAATTCCTTGTAAAACTTCGCTAATTCCGTGTTTAAATAATCCGGCTCTAAATTACTAGCGCTATAGTTAATAAGTTCAGGGAATTTCAGAAGAATAGCCAATAAAAGTTCAGCTAATTTATCTTCTCGGCTTAATTCTGGCGGTAAATTATGACCGGCTGGTTGATTATTTTTTCTGGTTTCTTTATCTTTTAATACGCTAATTTTGGCTTGCCACTTCGCGAACTCCTCGCGAGTATCTAATTCGTAGAAATTTAACTCTTCGCTAAGTTTTTTCAGCCAATAGCCTTGTTCCGTCTTATTAGAGACTAAACTAATCATAGCGAACATCTTATCGCGCACTAAGCGCTTATTGTCTAATTGTTCTAGGTCTAGATTAGCACTGACTTTATCAAAATAATAATCCAACATCGGTCTCGCCTCGCTAATGGCTCGTTTAAAATCATCCGGATTTTTATTTAAACATTCATCCGGATCTTTATAGCCCGATAAAATAATAATTTTTAAATTTAATTCTTGGGCTAAGGCCTCTTTAATTCCGCGGTCAGCGGCTAATTGTCCGGCGTCGTCCATATCGAATAACAAAGCAATATTTTTAGTATAACGTTTAATTAAAGCAATCTGATCGGAGCTTAAAGCCGTCCCGGAAGAAGCCACGACATTTTTAAAGCCATGTTTATGACAGGCAATAACGTCCATCTGTCCCTCAACGACGATCGCTAAGTCGTCTTGGCGAATCTGATTCTTCGCTTTATTTAAAGCAAAAAGAACTTTACTTTTATCATAAACTCCGGTCTGCGGACTGTTAATATATTTACCCATCTTCTCCGTTTTTTCTTTCTCGGGATTAACCCGGGCGGTAAAAGCAATTAAATTATTATTAACGTCCCAAATCGGAAACATTAGACGATCACGAAAACGATCATAATACGAACGACCGCCTTCTTTTTTAATAATCAGTCCTGCCGCTAGAATCTCTTCATCAGTATACTTCGGACCGCTTAAAGGACGCTCTTTTAAAAACCGATAAAGATTATCCCAAGCGTCAGGACTATGGCCTAACCGCCACTCTTTAATCGTCTCTGGCTCCAGGCCGCGTTTTAATAAGTAGTCTTGCGCCTGACCGCCTACCGGCGTACCTAAAACATGATTATAATATTTACCGCTTAATTCTAAAATATCTAATATCCGATTCCGTCTAGCATAATTATCTGACTTTTCATATTTTAGGACTACTCCCGCTTTATTAGCGAGAAGGCGCAAGGCTTCGATAAAATTTAAATTTTCTTTTTCCATTACGAAAGCAAAAACGTCACCGCCCCGACTGCAACCAAAACAATGCCAAATCTGCTTATCGGGAGAAATAATAAAAGACGGCGTCTTCTCGTTATGGAAGGGGCAAACCGCCTGAAAATTGGCCCCGACGGCTTTAACCGGGACATATTCTCTGATAACTTCGACGATATCCAGTTTTGATTTTATTTCTTCGGTTTGACCCATAGACGAGAAAATTTAAGCTAAAATGATGTACTGGGCTAAAAGACCTAATTAATAATTATGGACTAAATAAAAAAATCTGGCAATAAGAGTTTTTTTAAGCGCTCGATTTCCGCCTCAACGATTTCGCCGTCATATTCCGCATTATGGCGGCTATAACCAGCGTAACCCGGTTTTTTTTGATCAAGATGGAGATTAAAGGTCACGAATTCTTCTCCCGCGGTAGTCGTTGATTCTAAAAAATATATATGAAAACGCGGATAAAAATCACGCGTAAAACGTCGTGCGAAACTGGCTTGTCCGTCTTCCCTTTCTGGTATAAAAGAATAGCCAGCGTGACGCAACCACATTTCCGGGCTATCCCCTAACCGTTTTTTGTTAACTGTTAATTTCATGGTTTATCGGTTTTAAAAATAATAAATTTATAAACAACAAAGTTCCAAAAACCCAAAACCAAATTAACCGCAAACTGAGCCAACATATACCAAACTTGGAATTTATTCACTAGGAGGTGCATAAAAAAACCGTTCAAATATAAACCTAATAAAGCATTCAGGAGATACAAAAATAACTGGCTAACCACTTTGTCCTGGTAGTTTCTAAAAGCCCAAAATTTTTGTAAAGAAAAACTAACTAAAAAGGCAATAAGAAAAGCTAAGCTAGTCGAAACCACTAAATCGAGGCCGAAAATGCCATAAAAAATATAGAGAAGAACTAAATCGGTTCCGGCGGCCGAACAACCAGCCACGATAAATTTAATCACTGATTTATGTTGATTACAGACGCTATAAATCTCCGGATAAGTCGAAGAAAAATAGCGACGAAAATTATCATACCAGCGTCTGACTACAGGCATAGACTATAATTATTATTTTCTAACTTGACTAATCTTTCTGCCATTCATAATTATTAATTATCCAATCAACTAATTTTTGGCTTTCAGCAAAGCGACCAGCGCGACTATTGCTATTTAAAATAACGGAAATAAATTCCCGACCGGCCGAATTCTTAAGTAGTCCGACAAAACAATAACCCGCTTTCTCGGTATACCCAGTCTTACCACCTAAAACTTGTAAAGTGCCAGAATTTCCGGCAAATAATAAATCGTCAGTCGACTCAATTTCTTTTTCTTTACCCCCTAAAGTATTAAAAAGGTAATCTCGCTTCGACGTCGCTAATCGAATCTCTTCTCTAGCTAAAGCGACCTTAGCCAGTAGCGCGACCTCGCGGGCATTAGAAATATTATCATCACTTAGACCAACCGGATCGGAAAACTGAGTTTTTTCTAAATTAAGCTCTCGCGCCTTAATATTCATCCGTAAAACAAACTCTTTCTCGCTTAAACCGCTCGCATGGACTAAAGCTAGCGTCGCGCCGTTATCAGATGCGACCAAACTAGTATAAAATAAATCCCGAAGCTTAACCCGATCGCCAGGAAAAAGATTCAAACGCCCCCCCGAAACTTTATCGGCCGCACCAATTTCATAAATATTATCCCAACCAGGATTATTATCTAAAAAAACTAAGGCGGTCATTAGCTTAGTAATACTAGCAATCGGCTGAATTTCGTCCGCTTTTTTAGTTAATAAAAACAACTGATCGCTCACCGAAAAAACGGCAGCGCGGGGAGAAGTTAACTTCAAAATTTCCGCTTGAGGTTTTAAAAAAATAATCGGCCCCGGCGATTGCCAGACGCTTGACTCAATATTATAATTAAGAACCAACCAAACTATTAAATTAGTAATAATAGAAAACAACATGGAATAAAATTAGCGCTCGGAAGCAGCTGGCAATAAACTAGCCGCCGCCCGAAGAACCTCATCAATCGTTTCCGCCCGGCTCAATTTATCGTAATCGGGCAAATCGTTTAGCTGTCTCAAGCCTAGAAAACGAATAAAATCATTGGTAATTGTATAAAAATTTTCATTTTTTATCTTGTCAAAACTTTCTTCAACTAGACCGCGCAGTAGTAAATTACGAATAATCAAACTACAATTTACGCCGCGGATACGATCTAATTCTAATTTAGCAATCGGACCGCGATAAGCAATAATGGTTAACGCTTCTAAACTAGGCTGGGACAGCTCACCGCTCGTTTCATCTTTCAACAACTTCTGGACTACCACCGAATTAGCGGCGCTAGTAGTCAGTTGATATTGTTGATTATTCTTAATCAGGGTTAAGCCTCGATCGCCCGCCTGATAGTCTAAAAACAATTCCTGAACGGCCGCCTCTACTTCCTTAACTTTTGTGTCGGTCAAAGACGCTAAATCTTTCAAAGCCATAGGCTTTAAAGAAACAAATAGTAACGATTCTAATTGTGATTTCAGGGACATAATATTATAAAAATCTTAATATTGGAAAAACGAAGAGACTATTATTTATCCGCCAGCCGACTAATATGAATCTCACTAAATAATTCGCTTTGCTCAAAAATTAATTCTTGCTGTTTGGCTAGCTCTAAAACCGCTAAAAAATTTACAATAATTTCTGTTTTTGTCTTCGCCGCGGCCAAAAGCCGAGAAAAATTTACTTTAATCTTATCAACCAGCATCTGCTTAATAATAATAATCTGATCATCAATACTAATTTTAGTTTCTAAGGTTTCTTCTAATAATTTTTCTTCTTTATTTTTGGCTAGTTGTTTTTCTAGGCCGCCTAAAATCTCTAAAAAACGCTCCCGTAAGAGACCAGAATTTATTTTAGCGGGCGGCGCAAAAACTGGTAGATTAAACTGACTCCGCCGGTTATGAGCGTTACTAAAAGGAGGCAAATATAACCAATGTCTGGTATTGATTATTTCTTTTACCCGCTGACTAGCCGCGACAAATTCTCTATACATCCTTAGTTGATGTTCTAAATCGTTTATTTCCTCTTCCTCTTCCGCGGAATAGAGATAAGGCAAGAGCGCCTTAGATTTTATAAACAGCAGCTTGGCGGCGATAAGTAAAAAATCCGCTAATTCCTCGGGATTAATATTCTTGGCCGACCGAATATAGCCGACATAATCATCCGCTATTTTAGCTAAAGCAATTTCCGTAATATCCATCTCCTCGCTTTCAATCAGACTTAACAGAAGACCAAGGGGGCCAGAAAATTTTTCCGTAATAAAATCCATCATAATTAATTATTGCAGGGGCGCGACTTTAATCGCGGTATAAAGATTACCCGGCAAACATTGATAACCCGCTTCATGTTCTTTACTATACATATCGCCACCATAGGGAGCGGACTTACTCTGACCATTTTCTAGGGAACTAACTCTAAAAGTCGCGCACAAAGAAAAATCTTTGTCACCGGATTTCTGATAAACTATTAAGGCCTTGGTTTCTGGATCACTCAAGGAATTCTTATCTAAATATATCCCTTGACCAGCTTGTAAATCATTTAAACTATCCGGTAATTTCTTATTCCGCTCGTAATAATTATTAACCGCATTCTCAATATTAGCGATATTCTGAATTAAGTTCTGATCTAAGCGACGAGCGCGCGCGGTTTTCGGCGATTCGACGAAAAACCAAGCGGCAATAAAAGCGACGAGAACTAAGGCTAGTGTAGCGTAGAAAAAAATCTTAACGATTTTATCCGGCTGTTCCGGGTTAGCGCGCCTAATATCATAAAAATAGAAAAAAAAAGGTAGAGCGGAGAGGATAAAAACGCTTAAGGCTTTTAAAGCGAAGCGAGAACTTAATTCACCGGACAAAAAATTATTAATGACACTAATAAAGACGCCTAAAATTACTAGAGAAGAAACTAGTAAAATAAAGTAAGTCAACCAGCGACGCAGACCCGATTCCTTTTCCAATTCCCCCTTACGTAATCCTTTCATGATTAGGCTAGAAATAAAATAAAAAATCGGCGCGGCGATAAATAAAGCCGAAATTGCGAATTTCAAAGAACCGTCAACATTACCGTTATAATAGGCATTTAAAGCGTCCGGAATAGTCTTATCAATAATGCTAAAGACTACCAGACCGACCGAAAAGGCCGTGAAAATAAGAGCCACTAGCGACAAGAGATAATAAAACACATACTTAGCGTCATACTTATTATTCATATTATTATTTCCTTTCTGGGTAGCTAAAATAATTAAAAATATTAGCAGAACCAGAAGAGGTAAAAAAATAAAAAAACTAACGAAACCCATGGTCGATAACTTAATTTTTTAAAATTCCGCGTTCTTTGGCGTCCGGGGAAACGGAATAACATCACGAATATTTGCCATACCGGAGATATACATAATTAAGCGTTCAAACCCTAAACCAAAACCCGCATGCTTAACCGATCCGTATTTCCGTAAATCTAAGTACCAAGCGTAATCTTCTTTATTCAAATTCATCTCGGCCATTCTTTTCTCCAAGTTAGCTAATCGTTCTTCCCTTTGGCTCCCGCCGATTATTTCCCCGACGCCCGGCACCAGCAAATCCATAGCGGCAACGGTTCTCCCGTCGTCATTTAAACGCATATAAAAAGCTTTAATATCTTTAGGATAATCTATAACGAAAACTGGTTTTTTAAAAACTTTATCCGTTAGATATCTTTCGTGTTCGGTTTGTAAATCAATGCCCCATTTAACCGGATAAATAAATTTCTCATTCGATTTTTCTAGAATTTGAATAGCCTCCGTATAGCTAATGCGGCCAAAATCGGAATTAACAATATTATTCAGGCGCTCAGCAATTCCCGGATCAATAAATTTATTAAAGAATTCCATTTCTTCCGGCAGTTCCTTTAAAACCTCCATTACTAAATATTTCAACATTTTCTCAGCGAGGGCCATATCATCAGCTAAATCGGCAAACGCCATTTCTGGCTCCATCATCCAAAATTCCGACGCATGCCGCGTTGTATTAGAATTTTCCGCCCGGAAAGTCGGCCCAAAAGTATAAACTTTATTCAAACCCATAACGAGGGCTTCAGCATTAAGCTGACCGCTAACGCTCAATCCCGTCTTCTTACCAAAAAAATCTTCCGTGTAATTTATCTCTCCCCGGTCGTCTAAAGTCGGTTTCTTTAAATCCAGCGTCGTAACTTGGAACATCTCCCCCGCTCCTTCACAGTCGCTAGTAGAAATTATCGGCGTTTGAATATAAGCAAATCCCTCCTCTTGGAAAAATTTATGAATAGCAAAACTTAAAACGGAACGTAAGCGAAAAACTGCCGAAAAAGTATTACTGCGCCCCCGGAGATGAGAAATCGTCCGTAAAAATTCGAAGCTATGTTTCTTCTTCTGGAGCGGATAATCAGCCGCCGCTAAATTCAAAACCGTAATTTCTTTGGCTTTAAGCTCAAAAGTCTGCCCGGCGGCGGGCGACTCAACTAGCTCCCCCGCGACTACTAGCGACGAGCCGACACTGGCTTTCTCTATTTCAGCGAAATTACTCAAATCACTAGAGAAAACTACCTGCAGCCCCTTAAAAAATGAGCCATCATTAATCTCAATAAAACCAAAATCTTTAGAACTGCGAACCGTCCGCACCCAGCCCGATACGCTTATTTCTTTATTTAAATATTCAGCGGTTGACCGATACAATGATTTTATTAAAATCTGAGTCATATGATCAATTATTTTTATAACTAAGGAGTTAAACGCTTAACATCGCGCGGCAAGAAGCAAGCTTCTTTAATACTATTAAGATCCAACATCTTCATAATAATCCGACCCGGGCCAATCCCGACCCCGCCATGGTTAGGACAACCGTAACGGAAAAAATTTAGATAATCTTTCAATTCCTCGAGATTCATATTTTTTTCTAAGGCTTGTTTTTCTAAAATATCCACTCGATGTTCTCGTTGCGCTCCCGTCGTAATCTCTAAACCGCGATATAATAAATCGAAGCTTTTAGTTAAATTCGGTTGATCGCTATGTCGCATATGATAAAAAGGCCGAGCGGCAATCGGATAGTCAGTCACGAAGACAAAATCATGGCCAAATTCTTTTTTAATAATTTCTCCCAGCCCCTTCTCCTCTTCCGTAGAAAAATCAAAATCCTTCTCGCTCTTGATACCCGCCGCCTGTAATTTTATTTTAGCCTCGGCTAAAGTAATTTTTGGAAAAGGTTTAACAGGTACTTCTAGATTAAGGCCTAATTGTTCCTTTACTTTTTTAAAACCAGCAATTAAAAGATCTTCTTCAATATCCATTAAAGCGGCGTGAGAATCAATAAAAGAAAGCTCAAAATCCCAGCCCGTAAATTCCGAGACATGACGAGTAGTAAAAGATAGTTCCGCTCGAAAAACCGGTCCGACCATAAAAACTTTTTCTAGACCGGAAGCAATCGCCATTTGTTTATAAAACTGCGGCGACTGGGACAAATAAGCTTTCCGCTCAAAATATTTAACTTCAAATACTTCCGAACCGGTTTCGGAAGCGGTGTTCATAAGACAAGGCGTATAAATTTGAATAAAATTATGGGCGCTAAAATAATCCCTAAAACCTTCTTCTAATTTTGTCCAAACTTTAAAAATTAATTGGTTCTCTTCGCGCCGTAAATCTAACCAGCGCCAGTCTAAACGATTGTCGAGATTGACTTCGCTGTCGCCTTTCTGCAAAACCGGAATAGGTAAATTACTATCAGCTAGGGAGATTAATTTAGCCGTTTTAACTCCTAATTCATAATCTTTCACCGGGTTAATTTCTGTTTTTTTAGCCGGTCTTTCTTGTAAGACTCCAGAGACTTCAATAACACTCTCTAAACTAAGCCCTTCCGCCAATTTATAATTATCGTCTCCGCTTAGAAAAACTACTTGGATTATGCCAGAAATATCACATAAATCTACAAAAATTACCCCTTTATGTACTCTTAGATTACGCACCCAACCCGAAACGGTGACAGTGCCGGTACCAATTTTTTTAGCTTCAGCAATGAGTAGTCTTGACATAAAATAAAAAATATTTCAAACTTGATTTAAAATTAAAAAATAAAAACATTTTTAACTGTTTAAATTTTACATTATATATGCTAGTTTAGCAAGAAAAACCAATAAATTTAATCACAAAATTTTAAGAAGCTTTTAGTTAGTAGACTCAGTTCTTTAGTCACTTTCAGGCTTAAGACTAATTTAGCGAAGGTTCGCGGTTCATTAGCGATTAAAAAACGCACCGCCTTTAAACAATTATCAGAAACGACTAAAAAATTAGACGCTGTAAAAGACATAACTTTTCTTTTATTTTCTAGACAGTTAGTACAGACAACTCCGCCGCTCAAAAAATCAAAATAATTTAATCCGGGCGTTAGAGGCGCTCGACAAGCTAAGCAAGATCTTAATTCCGGCTGATAGCCTAAAAGTTTTAATAAACGCCAAATAAATCCGGCTAAAAATAACTCTCCTCTATCTTTTGATAAATTAGCCGGAAGACAATTAGTTAATACCACTTCGGGAAAAATATCTAAGGCTTCCAAATATTCTTCTAACAAATAAAATAGGTCACTATCGGCTTGGTTGTCTTTAACAAGACGATTAAATATACTAATCGCTTCACCCGCGTAATAGAGCTTATTAAGATCCTGACGAATACCTAAAAAAACCTGGCTATTAATCGCACTGCCGACATAGTCTAAACCCTTACCGCGGACAATCATTAAATTTACTAAACTGAGCGGTTCAATATGACCAGCCAGCTTAGAACCTAATTGCTGAGTGCCCCGAGCTAGTAAACTTAATTTTCCCCAAGCGGCCGTATAGACGCTCACCAACGAATCTTTCTCTCGGTAGGCCTGACGTTTTAAAATAATTCCTAAAGAATTTCTAGTCGCTTCCATAGGCTGGGCTCGGCTGTTTGTCTAAATAATCTTGTAAAATAAGGGTAGCGGCGATTTCGTCCCGACTAGCTTTTTCTTCGTCCGTACCGCCTAAAGCATCGGCGGCTAAACTACTTAAACGTTCATCAAGCAGTTCGACCGCACAACCGCTACGTTTACGCAGCTGTTCTAAAAAATTTAACCATAACTCACTATTAGCTTCCGCTCCGGTCATTTTTCGAGGGTCGCCAAGCACAATAACATTAATTTCGTCCTCCTTAATAACCACTAAAAGCTCCGCTAAAGTACTGACCGTTTTAAGAGGCAAAGCTAATTTTACTTCACTATCGGCCGTCGCTAAACCAATTCTTTTCTCTCCCCAATCAACGCCTAAATAATTTTTTATCTTATCGGCCATAATATTAATTTAAAAATTAGTTAGTTAAAATCTGAGGACCATTTTCGCTAATAGCCACCGTATGCTCAAAATGAGCGCTTAAAGAATCATCAGCCGTTAAAACCGTATAGTCATTATCGGCCATTTTCACTGACCAATCACCAGCGTTAATCATGGGTTCAATCGCAATAACCATACCTGGACGCAAAATAATATTTTCAGCAGCGGTCTCTTTAATTACAAAATTGAAAACATCTGGTTTTTCGTGCGCTAAATAACCAACCCCGTGGCCGACTAAATCCCTCACTACTCCATAACCATTTTTTTCGGCATGACTCTCTACCGCTCTAGCGATATCATTTATTTTATGTCCCGGCCGGGCAGCGGCAATTCCTAGATCTAAACATTCTTGAGTTACCTGCAATAATTTTCTGGCCGCAGAACTAATTTTTCCCACGCCAACAGTCCGACACATATCCGTAAAGAACCCCCCATATTTAGACAAGGTATTAAGCGGGGCGTTAAATTCTTGGCGTTCTTTTTCTCTCACCGGCCATTCCATACCAATATCTAAATCGACAATATCGCCGCTTTTAATAAGGCGCGCCGGCAAAGAAGAACCATGGACAACTTCATTATTAACAGAAACACATAAAGTCGAAGGAAAAAATAAATCGCCGCCCATCGGATAGTCCTTAAAGGCGCTCCGGCCACCTTCTTTCTCAATTAGACGATTAGCTAGATCTTCGAGGTAATCGGTGCTTAGGCCGGGCTTTAAAGCCGCTACGAGCGAGCCTAAGATAAGCGACAAACGTCGACCGCCCTCTTTAATTATTCTAATCTCTTCGGCCGACTTCAAATAAATCATAAGGTTACTTATTACTTTAAAAAACTATCCAATAAATCATTAATTTGTTCCAAATCAGTAGGCGTTAAACCTAATTTTATCCGATTTTGATATAAATGATATTTATCATTTTTAATCGTCAAAAGAGACGGCTTAAGACCCCGGCGCAATTTTTCTTTATATTTTTTAATTAAATCGAGAATCAACTGACGATTAGCGGCACTGAGATTTTTATAATGAGGATTTTTATACATCATTTCCTCAAAACGTTTTTCCAGCCAATAACTATTTTGCTGGGTTAAATCACGGGTCACATCTTGAAAATCCATATAATTAATAATTTATAAAATCTTAACCGTTTTAATTATACCACAAAAAAAATTGGCTATAAAGCCAATTTTTAAATAAAAAAATCCTAAAATAATTAGAGTCCGTCGTATTCTCTCATCGTTAATTGCGACTCGATTTGTTTGACTGTTTCAATAACAACGGAAACAACGATTAACAGACTAGTTCCGCCAACGGCTAAAGACTGAATCCCCGTAAAATAACGCATAATTAAAGGCAAAACAGCAATCAAGCCTAAAAATAGCGCCCCGACTAAAATAATCCGGTGGGTAGTATTAGATAAATAATCACTCGTATGCTTACCGGGACGAATCCCCGGGATGAAACCGCCCTGTTTTTGCAAATTCTCAGCGATTTGCGTCGGATGAAAAATTACTTCGGTATAAAAATAAGTAAAAGCAAAAACTAAGATAAAATAAATAATTCCGTAAAATAGTTGATTATTAAATAAACTAATCGTCGCGGTGGCCGCGTTAGCAATCCAAGCTGTTTTAGCATGAATTAAAAATTGAGAAATCATCGACGGAAATAAAACTACGGATATAGCAAAAATAATCGGAATAACGCCAGCCATATTAACGCGCAGCGGCAGATGAGTGCTCGTGCCGCCAAAAGCTCGATTGCCCCGAATTTGACGAGCGTATTGAACAGGAATATTACGTTGCCCTTCATTAATTATTACGACTCCGACGACGGTAATTAAACCGACTAGGACAAAACCAATCAAAGTAAATAACTGTGTCTGATCAAAAGTAACTAGGATTTGCTGAATAATTTTTGGCAAACCGGCCACGATACCGGCAAAAATTAATAAGGAGATGCCATTACCGACCTTCTTTTCGGTAATCAGTTCTCCAATCCACATCAAAAATATCGAACCGGCCGTAATCGTTAACAAAATCACGCTTAAATCAAACGCATTGATATTACCTAAAAGACCAGCCGAACCACGACGCAAAAGAGTAATCATGCCATAAGATTGAAAAAGCGCTAAAGGGACTGTTAGCCAACGCGTCCACATATTAATCTTCTGACGCCCGGATTCTTCTTTTTGCATTTCCTCAATCGCCGGCACAATCATGCCTAAAAGCTGAAAAATAATAGAGGAAGTAATATAAGGAGCCACTCCCATCATGACAATAGAAAAATTTTCCATACCCCCGCCCGAAAAAAGATTCATCAAACCTAAAACTTGGTTAGAAGCGAATAAATTCTTTAAAGCAATCGTATCGACGCCCGGCACCGGAATATGAGCGGCTAAA
>JAVHRV010000056.1:0-3040 GCA_036171815.1 Patescibacteria group bacterium | reverse complement strand
AAGAGTTATGCCTAACAAGAAATCGGTAGCGAAAGAACTGCGCAAAACCGTCAAAAGAAACGCCGCCAACAAAAAAGTGTCCGAAAAATTAAAAAAACTAGTTAAAATTAGCCTAAAACAAATTAAGGCAGGCGACAAAAAAATTAAAGAAGATTTTACAAAAACGATAAAGGCGCTCGATAAAGCAGTAAAAAAAGGAATTATCAAAAAAAATAATGCCTCTCGTAAAAAATCTAGCTTAATGAAGAAGCTTAATTTAGTAAAATAAAATTATTTAAATAATTTATTATTAATGTACTCGTCTTGGATGCGGAGATCGCGGCCTTTATACCAAGGGCCAAGCCGCTTCTCGGATTGAGCGCCAAAATTATGTTAGACAAGAAAGCTAAAGAAAAAATCATTAAAAAATTTCGGGTTCATGACACCGATACCGGCTCCCCGCAAGTCCAGATCGCTATTTTAACTGAGGAAATTAAAGAACTAACCGAACACTTAAAAAAACATAAGCATGACTTCTCTTCGCGTCGCGGTTTATTAAAAAAGGTTAGTGAACGACGCAAGCTTCTTAAATATCTCCAAAAAGAAAACGCCGAACAATTTAAAGAATTAGCGGATAAACTAAAATTAAAAATCGCTCAAAAATTACAAGAAGAGGAAGAAGAAGAAAAGAAAAAAGAAAAAAAATATATTGATCCGGAAGAAGAAACTGTCGACCTTAAAGATGGCGCTCTCGAGGACGAAAAATAAAAAGATTTATGATCAAGCACAAAGAACAAAGAGTGGGAATTCTGGTAGACGTTTCGAATATGTACCACTCCGCCAAGAATTTATACAGCCGAAAAGTGAATTTCAAAGAAATCCTTAGTAAAGCAGTGGCCGACCGGAAACTTATCCGGGCCACTGCTTATGCTATTAAGACCGAAAACCAGGACGAAGCGCCTTTTATCGAGGCTCTGGCGCAACAGGGTTTTGAAGTTAAAATGAAAGATCTACAAATCTTTGCCGGTGGCGCAAAAAAGGGCGACTGGGACGTCGGGATCGCCATTGACGCTATTAAACTAGCCGATAAATTAGACGTTATTGTTATCGTGTCCGGCGATGGTGATTACTTACCCCTCGTTTCCTATTTACAAAATAACAAAGGCTGTTTAGTAGAAATAATGGCTTTCCGCAAAACTTGTTCCTCTAAATTAATCGAGGAAGCGGATGATTTTACTGATCTAGGCGCTAGCCGAAAATTTTTGATTTACCGTTAATCTTTATCCCCGTTAAGTCAACAACTATCGCTTAATTTATATAAAATTAATTTAAAATATAATTAAAAATTAAAACTTAATGACGCTGACCATTAAATAGATAGCACTGTAGACAATACAGTTCTGTAATTTAATGGCCAGGTCGCAAATTTATGGAGAAAGTATTTACTAAAGAGTGGCTTGGCCGTCCGCTCACAATTAAAACAGGCAAAGTCGCTTTACAGGCTGATGCCGCCGTTTGGGTCCAATACGGAGAAACTGTCGTTCAGGCGACTGTTGTCCAAGCTAAGACCGAACGCGAAGGGATTGACTTCTTCCCCCTCATGGTGGAATTTGAAGAAAAACTTTATGCGGCCGGAATAATTAAAGGCTCGCGCTGGATAAAGCGCGAAGGGCGACCAACCGACCAATCGATTCTCGCCGGCCGGATGATTGATCGCTCGATCAGACCCTTATTTGTTGCGGGCGATAATCGTGATGTCCAAATAATTATCACTATTTTGGCGGTTGACCAAGAAAATGACCATGATATTGTCGCCATGATCGCGGCCTCGGCCGCTCTAGCGATCTCCGGTCTAAACTGGAATGGGCCAATCGGCGGTATTCGCGTCGGCTTAATTAATGGCGAATTTGTTTTCAACCCCACTTACTTAGAACAAGCGCAGAGTTCTTTGGATTTAATTGTGGCCGGCACCAGCCAAAAAACAATCATGATTGAAGCGGTCGCCCAGGAAATTCCGGAAGATTTGATGTTAAAGGCAATTATCGCTGGCCAGGAAAAAATGCAAGGAGCGATTGAATTAATTAAAGAATTAAAACAAAACGTCGAACCAAGACAAAATAATTCTTTAAAAGAAAAACCAACTACCCCGGCCGAACTCGAAGCTAAAGCTCATAAACTAGAGCTCTTAAAAATCGGCGAGACTTGGCTCCAGGAAAACATTAAAAAAACATTATTTGAAAAAAAATATTACACTAAAGGAGAGCGTAAGGCGGCGGTGACGGAAATTAAGGATCAATTAAATACTTATTTGACCGGTCAAAATATCGACAGCAACGAGCGCTATCAAGTAATTAAAAAATTAGTAGAACATGCTATCGACGCCGAAGTAACTAGCGCTATCTTAAACGATAAACGTCGCGTCGACGGCCGTGCTCTTACGGAAATCAGAGCCTTATCAGCCGAAGTAGCTATTTTACCACGTGATCATGGCACGGCCCTCTTTTCTCGTGGCGAAACTCAAGTCATGTCTATTGTTACTTTAGGGGCGCCGGGAATGGAACAGTCTTTAGAAGGCTTAGAAGGACAAAGTAAAAAACGTTACATGCATCATTATAATTTTCCTCCCTACTCGGTTGGCGAAGCATCTCCTCTAAGAGGGACTGGCCGACGCGAAATTGGCCATGGCGCTTTAGCCGAGAAAGCCTTAATGCCGATGATTCCGACTAAAGAAGAATTCCCCTATACCGTCCGCTTAGTTAGCGAAACTCTGGGCTCGAACGGCTCCTCCTCTATGGCTTCTACTTGCGCTTCAAGCCTAGCTTTAATGGACGCTGGCGTACCGATTAAAAAACCAGTCGTGGGTATTGCTATGGGTCTAGCTTCCCTACCTGATATGAGTAAATGGGAAGTGTTGACCGATATCCAAGACTTGGAAGATGGCGATGGTGGCATGGACTTCAAAATTACCGGAACCGATAATGGCTTAACCGCCATTCAATTGGATACCAAGACCACCGGACTGACCGAAGAGATTATCAAAAAAACTTTCTCTCAAGGTCGC
>JAVHRV010000055.1:0-3073 GCA_036171815.1 Patescibacteria group bacterium | reverse complement strand
TCTTTTGAAATATCGTCTTCTGCCATATCATCTGAAAAATCTTCTTCAACAAAAAATCCATAACCATGTCCGTTATGGGCTAAATTAACGATATAATTAAAGGGCCAAATCTGACCATCATGCGTATGGCCCGAGAGCTGTAGATCAATACCGGATTTTTTAGCGAGAGCAATATTCTTAGGGACATGTAACATTAGAATACTCGGCTGATGCGGATCATAGGCGACCTGTTTTAAAATCGCCTCTTCTAAATTAAAATCACTATTAAAAGAATAATTAATGCCAATAATCTGCAAACCATCAACCACCACCAATTGATTATCCAAAATCTTAACCGGATTATTTTCGAGCATACTAATTACCCGACTGAAACCTAAATATAAATCATGATTACCAAAACCGTAGTAAATTCCTTTGGGTACCTGCAACCGGGTAAAAGGATGATTAAGCCAAGAAAAATCCGATTCCGTCCCGTCAAATAAATCGCCAGTAATAAAAACGGCCTCCGGTTTTAATGCTTTAATCTGATTAATCAGACGATCAAAAAATTTTTTGCGGTGAATTGGACCGAGATGAACATCGGATAATTGCACAATCACTTTATTATCCCAGGCCGCCGGTAAATTTTTAATAAAAACTTCATAACTAGTCACCTGCGGGAAAAAAGCCCGGTAGACACCGGCGATGGAAAGAAGGAGGGCCCCGGCTAAAAAAATAATTTTGAGATGTAAATCGGGGACATAAAAACCAAAGGTCCAACCGGCTAACCTAATTAAAGCAACTAAAAGAGCCATCAAACAGAGATTAATCGAGAGTCCGACCCAAAGATTAGAAAAAAGATAATAAATTCTGGTCAGGAGATTATCCCATTTATGAATAATGTAAGAAGCGATGAGGGCATTTAAAAATAAACCGAAGATAATAATCGCCACCATGGCTTGATTATAGGCCGAAGTAATATCAAAAAATCTAACCAAAATATACCAAAAGAAAACATTGGCCACGAACAAAATCAGCATGGAGGTAGCAAAAAAAATAAATTGCATCATATATTTTAGTTTTCCGGAAGACTAAAAATTGAGGATTAAAAAAACTTATTTAACGCTAAAAGGAAAAGCGGCGTAGCTCGCTTTTTCCCCTAGCGCCGCGGCGATTTCCAAGAGACGATTATATTTAGCGGTCCGCTCCGAACGAGCGGGCGCACCAGTTTTAATTTGTCCGGTTCCCATGGCCACTACTAAATCGGCGATAAAAGAATCTTCGGTTTCGCCGCTGCGATGAGAAATAACGGCCGTCAAATTACTAGCGCGCGCCAGTAGAATAGCGGCAACAGTCTCCGATAGCGTTCCGATCTGATTAAGTTTTATTAAAATGGAATTAGTCGCCTTGTCTTTAATACCACGCTCCAAACGTTCGACACTAGTTGCATAAAGATCATCACCGACTATTTGGACCGCCTGACCGAATTTGGCGGTAAATTCCTGAAAACTCGACCAATCGTCTTCCGCAAAAATATCCTCAAAAGAATAAATTGGATATTTGGTTTGTAGTTCGCTATAGAATGTCGCTAATTCCGCGCCACTTAAAATTTTATTTTCTTTTTTTAAATGATAGGCTCCCTCAGAATAAAATTCCGTCGCGGCAGCATCAATCCCAAAAACAATATCCCGACCTAAAACATAGCCGGCGGCTCTGACCGCTTCAACGAGAAGAATAAAGGCTTCCTCATTATTACTAACGGCCGGGGCGAATCCCCCCTCATCGCCGACACTAATTGAATAAGACTTAGATTTAAGAATTTTTTTTAAACTCTGATAAATCTCAGCGCCACAGCGCACCGCGGCCGCCATGGTTTTCGCTCCGACAGGTAAAATCAAATATTCTTGAATATCAGTCGCCCAGTTAGCATGTTTACCGCCGTTTAAAACGTTCATCATCGGTATCGGCAAATAATAATGACCGGAAAAATTAGGATTAAACTTAGTCAAATATTGATACAATGGTAAACCTAAAGAATTAGCCGCGGCCCGCGCGGCCGCTAAAGAAACCGCTAAAATAGCATTGGCGCCCAACTTAGCTTTATTCGCTGTCGCGTCCAACTTAATCATAATATCATCAATCATCGCTTGATCTTCTACCTCTTGGCCAACTAAAACCGGCTTAATTTTTTCGGTAATATTTTTAATGGCTTGTTGTACGCCCAGACCGCCATAAACTTTTTCTTCATTATCGCGCAGTTCCACCGCCTCATGGCTTCCGGTAGAAGCGCCCGAAGGAACCATGGCTGTCCCCTGAACGCCGTTTTCTAATTTAATCGTCGCCGCGATAGTCGGATTACCACGAGAATCTAAAATTTCTAAAGCCGAAATATCTTTTATTTTCATAAATTTAGAAAATTACATTAGTTTTATATAAATAAGCTTCCGAACGATCTAACACTCGACGCAAAATCTTAATCGCCGCGACCGGATAATCGCCAACGGCCGTTTCATCCGATAACATAACCATATCCGCTCCATCAAAAACCGCATTGGCAATATCAGAAATTTCGGCGCGCGTCGGATGAGGATTAGCAATCATCGAAGTCATAACTTGAGTCGCAATAATCGCCGGTTTATCGTGCCAATGAGCGTGACGCACTAAATTCTTTTGAATAATCGGCAAATCTTCAATCGGCGCTTCAATGCCGAGATCACCGCGCGCTACCATAATTACATCAGAAGCCGAAATAATCTCATCAATATTTTTTAAAGCGACCGCGCGTTCAATCTTAGAAATAATTTTAACCTTACTCTTCTGACCTAAGAGACGACGCAAACGTTTAACGTCTTCAGCCGTCTGAACAAAAGAGATGGCGACATAATCCATCCCCGCCCTTAAGCCAAATCGAACATTTTTAATATCGCGTGCCGTCATCCCACCTTTTTTAATATGCGTATAAGGCACATTAATCCCCTTTTTAGAACTTAACAAACCGCCGGAAACTACTTTAGCGGTAATCACCTTATTCTTAATATCCATCACTAATAATTCTATCGCGCCGTTACATAAAAATAAGGGCTCATCTTTCTTA
>JAVHRV010000054.1:0-3088 GCA_036171815.1 Patescibacteria group bacterium | reverse complement strand
CTCTCGCTAACGCTAAATTAACGATTGTTCCTAATGGTCAGACCTATGCGATTGATGCTGGGAATTATAAGATTGGTAATGTGGCCATACCTGCCACTAGTACTGATGTCGTTACCCTCGGTTATTTACAAACTTATTCCGCCTTTGGTGATTATCTCCCTCTCGCTGGCGGTACTATGGTTAGCGGCGCGGCTATTAATATGGCGACTGGCAGTATCTCTAATCTTTATTCTTTGTCTTTGACTGCTACGGGTACAGCGACTATATATAAATTAAATGTGACGACGATCGATCCTCTTTATAAAATTAAGGGTATTAATTATGCGACCTATGCGGCTTCGATTTCGGGCGGCGTTAAAGAAGAATATGTCGGTAAGATTAAATTAAAAGCGAAAAATAATAAAGAGGCGGAAGCTGTTGTCGACTTTGCTAAATTACCGACCGGGGATGATCTCTGGGTTTGGCGCCAAGTCGTTGATTTTAGTAAAGATAATGTCGATATTGCGATTACGCCTTATGGCCATTTCGCTCAGGTTTATTATTTAATTGAAGGCAATAAGCTTATCTTTAGAGCTGATAAGCCGGTCGAGATTTCCTATCGTTTAATTGGTCGACGCTTTGATTGGCGCGATTGGCCGACTAAACCGTTTGATCAATCGGTTAATGGGATAGAAATTAAATAATAGTTTCTGGAAAATAGCTGAAAAAATAGCGGAGATAATTTATTTATGTTATAATAAAGATAATTTATAAAATAGTGCATCCTCGTTTTTTAGCGCGGGCACTTCTAAATTAAAAATATGGAAAACAAAAGCAAAAAACTATGGATCCTTTTAGGGGTCGCTGTGGTCATCGTAATTATTATTATCGTGGCCGCTACTCAAGGGACTAAAAAAACTCAGCCGGCCGGCGAGTCCGATCAGACCGGTCAGCCTACTAGCCAAACGCCTAGTGATAATGCTGGTACCTCGACTACTCCTGCTCCGGCCGTTAATAATGTTCTAAAGGATACGCGCGTTGAAGCGCCTAACGCTAATCCGATTACTAAGGATAATGTTGTCGTTAATCAGGAAGGGAAAGCGACTGTTAATAGCGTTGCCCCGACTTCGCCCTTAGCCCCGGCTCAAACTGGTCCGGTTAAGAAGGAAAATTTAGCGGCTAGTGTTATTAAAATAGACGTTAATTCTTCCGGCTATACTCCGAAGGAATTTACCGTTAAGCCAGGCGCTCCGGTTACTATTTCCTTAACTTCGGTCGACGAATTTGTGCATAGCTTAGTATTTGATGACGCCTCTTTATCCGCTTTAGGTCTCGGCGTTTATTCTAAAGAAACTCGAGCGATTAGTTTTAACGCTCCGACTAAAGCCGGCGAATATGCTTTCTATTGTAACGTCGGGAACCACCGCAGTCGCGGTGAAGCCGGTAAGATGATTGTAAAATAAGATATTTTTTCTCATAAGAACACCCGCTAATTCGGCGGGTGTTTTTAGTTGGCCAAACCTTAGTCTAAGAATCATGTGGCTAACTTTAGCTTATTTTTTGCTATCTTGACATTATAATTTAAGTATAGTATAGTTAAATTACAATTTAGTTATACTATGCTTAACCTATAAATATATGATATCAAGCCAAGATTTAGCCTTAAAAAATGATTGGTGGGGAAATAAACAGTATAAAGCCGAAGAGGAAAAATGGGTAAAACGTGATTTATATAAGACTATAATAGATAATTTAGAACATCCTTTAATGTTAAATATTGTCGGGCTTAGGCGCGTCGGTAAAAGTACGCTAGTCCGACAACTGATTAGCCAGTTACTGGAAGAAAAAGTTGCCCCCAAGAATATTTTTTATTTTTTATTTGATTACGCTAGTCAGATAAAAAAAGCCGAGTTTCTCGATGAAGTTCTGGCGGTTTATTTTAGGGATATTATTTCTCAGCCGAGTCTTATTTTAACGGAGCGGGTTTATATTTTACTCGATGAGATACAATATATTGAAGACTGGCAGTCGGTTTTAAAAAAGTATTATGATTTATCCGGCAAGAAAATAAAATTTATCGTTACCGGTTCGCAGAGTGTTTTACTTAAAGGGAAACATCAAGAAAGCTTAGCCGGCCGGATATTTGATTTTTACTTACCACCGATGTCTTTTAGAGAGTTTATAAAAATAAATCATGATCAGGTTAAATTAATAGAAGAATTTGATCTGTTTAAATTGCCCGAACGATTCGGTGAGTTAAATATTTACAATACTCATTATAGCCAAACGCTAGCCGCTTTAAGCCGGGAATATATTACTGTCGGTCAGTTCCCGGAAACTAAACAAATCGCTAGCCCCGAAAGAAAGCACGAGTATATCGTCGAGTCCGTTATCGGTAAAGTCCTCGAGGACTGTATTCGTATTTTTAATATCGAAAAAACTGATCAGTTTAAATTGATTACTCGTCACTTGATCAATAATATTGGCTCGATTTTTGAACTTAAAAATATCGGTCGAGAAGCCGGGGTATCTTTTATCACTTTAGATAAATATGTTAAATATTTGAAAGATAGTTACGTGGTAGAAGTCCTTTATAAATACCATAAGAGTCCGATTAAGCAGGGCCGAATTCTAAAAAAACTTTATACGCCGTGCCTTAATTTTACTTGCGCTCTTAATCATTTTAGAGCCAGCCATGTCGACGAAGTCCCGCAGGCTTTTGGTAAAATTATTGAAAATGCCGTTTATAATGTTTTAAAGTTAAAATACGCCGCTAATAAATTGATCGATAATTTAAGTTTTTGGCGCCAAGGTGAAAAAGAAATTGATTTTTTAATAAATTTTGATAATAATATTTTGCCGATTGAAGTTAAATTCTCTAACAATATTTCCGTTAAAGAATTGCTGGCGCTCACTGATTATTTAAAAGTAAAAAAGTTAGATTTTGGCGTCGTCGTTACTAAAAACGAACTGAGCAGAAAAGAGATTAATGGCCAGGTTTTGTACTATATTCCGTATTATTTAATTTTGTTGATGATCTAATTAGCTAGCGGGTGTTTTTATTTAGCCTATGTTATAATAAGTTAAGATAATGAGTTAAGAGTTATCT
>JAVHRV010000053.1:0-3248 GCA_036171815.1 Patescibacteria group bacterium | reverse complement strand
AATGTTTTCTTCGTTAGCGCCAATAAACTGAATACTATTAATATTACCAGTCTTCGACATTTCCTCAGCGTATTTTTCATCCTTAGAAGCATACAAAGCTATAGTAGAACGGCTAAGATCCCAATTAGAAGCGGTGTGCGGCTGACCATTACGATAAGCCCCTTGCCCTAACCGGTTAACGTTTCTCACAAATTGCTGAACTTGCATCTTAGCTTTTTCGCTAAGAATAGAAGCTTCTTGTTGATCCTTGCCAGTCTCTTCCCATTGGCCCGCTTTATTCATAGTCATGGCGCCAAAAGCCTCATAATGATTGACCGACTTAGCAATTTCTCCGACCTCAGCGATTAAGCCGCGCGAATCTTGCTGACTAAAGCCACCCTTCTCTTGTAAATACTTAGACATGGTAATCATGCCATCATAACCGGTACCAATACCTAATGCCCGATGAACGTCATTATAATTTCCGGTCTTAGTTAATTTTTTATAGGTGGCGGCAATTAAACCCTGGTCTTTAGCTTCAATCGCTTCTTTGAATATAGCGACTAATTGATCCGGGTTAGTAAAAGTAGCGATTTTCTTATTAGCTTCCGCTTCTATCGTCGAGTCGACATGCGCCCGCGACGTTTCCGTTTCCGATAATTTATTTTTCTGTAAAATGCTAGTTTGTTTAAAGATTTCCTTATCAAAATCTTCTAATTTACTTTCTTTACTACTGATAGCGGTCGCGAGTCCTCTGCGAACATCATCTCTTTGAGAATCATCATTCACTAGAATACGATGACTACTTAAGGTATCTATTTCCCCATTATTTGTTTCTAACTGGGCGTCAGCCGCCGCTACCTCGTCGCGTTTGTCTTTTAAAGTTTTTCTCTCCGCGTTAGTTAGGGTCTTCTTTTTCTCTTTGGTCTCTAAGTCTTGATAAGTCTTACTTCCGATAATATCGGCCTTCTTCTTGTTTAAATTGGCATTATCTTCCCTTAATTGTTTAATAATAACCGATTCTTTTTGTCCTTGCGCTAAAGTTACTGTCGGCTGTTGTACGGCTGATATCTCCTTACTATTTTCTTCAATCTTAGTATCGATACCGTCGATCACCGAATGTTTTTCGTCTAAAGATTCCTGCTCCTTTTTAGTTAACAGACCGTCTTTATGCTTTTGCTCTAAATCAATATAATCTTTGGACCCAACAATCGCTTGTTTATCATTAGCCAGTTTAATATTAGAAGCTTCTAACCCCTTAACTCGATCAAGATCGGCTTGATGTTCGGCGACGGTGGTTATTCTTGAAGACTGGCCATTCATATCGTCAATATCAGTCTGAGCTTCAGCCCTACCATCTTCCGCTTTTCTAATATTTGCTAAAGCTTCCTCCGCTACTTTAGGCGATCCCGCTTTTAAAATACCAAATTTTTTATCCGCTAAATTCTGCCAAGCCACGTCGCCAGTGCTAGCTAAGGCGGCCTTACGATGAAGCCAACCGGGTCTAGTACCATCTGGCCGCATTTCTCCTGTCGCTGTTTCCAAAGTTCCTTTACGAATACGCTGTAAACGCAATTGCCGATTAGCCTCAGCCTGCTCATTCCGTCTTTTCCAAGCCGCGGCAACATTTAAATCAACCCCGATTGCTTCGCTAGTAACATCCCTGATATCTCCCAATCTGTTGCCTGTCCATTTTTTAAGACCAGTCGCCGCCCCCGTCGCTAAACCACCGGCAAAAGCCGCTCCCTTTTGTAATTTAGCCATCCCCTTTCCCGCAATATTGCCGGCCTGACCGCCAACTTGCTGCGCCGTTGTTAAACCGCCAACGAGCATGCCGATCGCCACAATAAACTTGACGAGCGCGGCGGTCGTAGAGCCGGCCGTACCGAAAACCCCGTTATCATCAACGGTAATATTATTGCCGGTCTGCAGAGCGGCGAGAGACAACCAAATAAAGAAAGCCAAGACCGGACCGACGATTAAATTTTTAATAAATTCATCCCACCACTGCGAAGCATATTTTTGCCCCCCGGGAAAAGCCGACATTAAATAAGCAAGAGGGGACAAAACAACATATATCCAAATAATAACGAGACGCATAACGAGCATCATCGCCATTGTCCCGAAAACTACAATCGCTACTAATAAATAGATTATCCCTAAGATATAGGCGCCCGCCGTATTAAAAGCGCTCCCTAAATTCCCCTGCGAAGCGGTCACGATACTCGTTATCCCTAACATCTCCGTCGCGTTACCGCCGCCAATATCTTTAAACGCGTTAACAAAAGTTAACATAACCACTTGCGAAACATCAATTAACAGCCCGCAAATAGTTTTCGAAAAATTAATTAGGACCGCCATTAAAACTAATTTAGGCAACCATTTTTTATAACTATATTCCTCTAGATGTAAAATCGTCCCAAAGGAAATTACCATTAGAACGACCACAAAAAACATATTACAGAGATCTCGGACAATTACCCAACCTT
This sequence comes from Patescibacteria group bacterium, assembly GCA_036171815.1. Classification (GTDB taxonomy): domain Bacteria; phylum Patescibacteriota; class Patescibacteriia; order Patescibacteriales; family UBA12465; genus UBA12465. The sequence goes on along the minus strand of JAVHRV010000053.1, from coordinate 780 downwards.
TTTCTACCACCGGAACTTTAATAAATTCCTGATACTGAGCCACGGCTAAGAGGGCTTTAATCACTAAAGATAAAATTCCGCCGAGCGCCCAGACAAAAATTCCCAGAATCCCGGAAATAACATCCTCGGCCCAACTCCCCTCCGCCTGAGTAAAGTGACCAAACACAAAAACTCCAGAAATAACTAAAAGACCAACTAACAAAATTAAATATTTTTTATGATGCCTAAATTTCATGCGGATACTAATATAAAAATTCTAAAATTAAATATAATATTCAGCTAACTATTTCCACATATTACCGATAATATCTTTCAAGATACTGGCAATAGCTTCGAAAGGATTACTAAAAAAACCAACGATGAGCGCCACTAAACAAAACAGGGAAAATAAAATCAGTAAAGCGATCCCATCAATAACCGCTAAAGCCATCGGCTCCGATAAGCCGTGTTTGCCAAAAATCGTCTGGAGGAAAAGATTAGTCATACTGGCTGAGCCACAATTTTCTGGCTTACATTCATCGCCTAACTTACAAAATAAACTCGGTATTATATTATGTAAAAAAACATGACAATTTATCCAAATGAGCGTTAAGCCCCAACTCGAGAATATGTTCACCCAGGATTGCTGTAATAAATTAGAAACCGCTTTCTTAGCTGGTGAGGCTAACAGAGCGCCTAGGCTACCCCCTCCTTCTTTAGCTTCTTTAGCTTCTTGTCGCCGTTTCTCTCTTTTCGCCTCCTGAATTCTCGTGCGAAAATCTACGGCCCGTTCTGTATCTT
>JAVHRV010000052.1:0-3275 GCA_036171815.1 Patescibacteria group bacterium | reverse complement strand
AAACCGACGGAGAATGGCAAAAAGTGAATGTTGACGATTATGATAAGATATCCCAAAATAATTTGGAAAGTTTGGCTAATGCAAAAGGTAAAATAGTTTATAATAATGATAAGTCTGGGACTCTTGTAAAATCATTAAAAAAATAAGAATTTTTGGAGAGTACCGTTCCCACTACGTCCCACCCTCTCCGCTGATTGTAAATAGCCCTAAACATGGGCTATTTTTTGGTAGGGAGTTTATGATTTTGGAGCGGAGTGTTATAATGCTTGTATAAATAATTAATAAAAAAGATGTCAGTAAAATAATTTACTCACCTATAAAATAATATGCTTAGGCCTGAACAAAAAGCGCAAATATCTAAATAGATTGAAGCTTATGAAAAACAGCCTCAGACTAAAAAGGTTGCAGTAGCTTTTGGAACAGAGATTCTTGATTTAGAGATTAATCCTTTCGTGGCCAGTCCCGAGGTTATGAATTCCGGGCCGCAAATGGTTAATTTTTTAGTGGAGCATCCCGATTTAATTAGAGAAAAAATTGTTACGGATATGGGTACCGGTAGCGGAATATTGGGGATTGCGGTCGCAAAGTTAGGCGCTAAATTTGTTTTTATGTCTGATATTGATAATAAGGCAGTAAAAAATTCTCAAACCAATATTTCTAAATTAAAGTTAGACAATATTTGTGAATCTTTTCAGAGTGATCTTTTTAGTAACTTCGGCGATCGACCGAAAGCCGACGTTCAGATATTTAATCACCCCTTCTTTGCTGATTTACCCGTTGAAGGTAAGGATTGGACTAGGATGATGTTGGGAGGGACTGAATTATTGGGAAAATATTTTGATCAAGCACCAAAGTATTCTACGCCTGACGCTATTTATTTAATGCCCTGGTTGACTCTAGCCGATAATGAAGATATGCCGGATAATGACCCAGGTAAAAGAGCGACTGAATATGGTTTTAAAGTTATAAAAGTTACCGAACAGACCCCAGTAAAGCAGGGGTTACAGCAGGCCACCTTTAAGATTTATGAATTAAAAAAGGATTAGTTTACGATTTATATGAATTATACTGATTTTAAAAAATATGCCGACTGGGTTAAAGTTTGGTCTGGACGCTGGAGTTTCCATTCTGATGTAAATTTTGGTTACCACTGGACGGTCATGGATAAAGTGGCCAATAAGCCGGCTTATAAACAGATTATTTATATCTATAAAGACGGTATTACTGATTGCTGGGTTAGCGAAGCAGATAAAGCGGACCTAGGGAAACGCCTAGTTAAGGTCTGCAAAGATAGTAAAAATGTAAAAATATTAGCCAGTGCGCTAAAGGGAAAAGCGAGAGAAGTCTTTGCTTTTATAAAATCGCATGACCCTAAACATATTACTAAAAAAGATTATCAAGATTTTTGGTATTTAGTCGGAGAGTATTATTTACCGCATCTCAGCGTTAAATATATAGTTGATTATTTCTCCGCCAGTCAACTAAAGAGATTCTTGCCTATTTTAGAAGACGCCAGATTATTTTCCGAACCTGTTTTCCGAGATATAGAAAATTTTATGGAAGACATCGCTGAGGCTATTGCTAAAAAAACCGGTTATCGCCGAGAGCAAATTATTTCTACAACTACCGATGAACTATTAAAATATTTTAACCAGGGCAAACTGCCTGCTAAAAAATCCCTATCTGAGAGATATAAAAAATCGGCGATCTTGGTTGAACGAGGTAAATATCAAGCATATGCCGGTAAACAGACAAATAAAATAGATAGTATATTGTTACCGCGAAAAAGTACCCAATTAATAAGAGGCAGTATTGCTTATAAAGGTATTACCACGGGACGAATTAGACTAGTAATCGACCCTAGGAAGGATGGCTCGTCTTTTCAAACTGGTGAAATTCTAGTAGCCGGTATGACTAGGCCGGAATTTTTGCCGATTATGAAAAAAGCTATTGCTTTTATCACCGATGCTGGTGGTATATTATCTCACGCCGCTATCGTAGCCAGAGAATTAAAGAAGCCTTGTATTATAGGCACTCATATCGCTACTCGTCTTTTAAAAAATGGGGATTTAGTTGAGGTAGATGCTAATAAAGGGGTTATTAAAAAACTCTCGTAGAATTTGTAAAAATATTAGGATTTTGTATCATAGCCGTTCCAACTACGTCCTACCCTCTCCGCAGTAAAGAAATCGTTTTTATTTTTAATTTTAAACATCATATCGTAGAAAAGACCAGATTAGTCTGGTCTTTTTGTTGTAGGTGTATTAGCGAAGGGAAGTTTATTTCAGGCCGTTGGCATTAAAATAGAAGGTATATTCTTTATCAACATTATTAATATGCCAAACCCACCATTCGTTGAGGAAGTTATTGATAGCGTAAAGAGTTTTTTCGCTGTTTTCTTTTTTGTAGTCTAGTTCCAGCTCGGTAATCTTTTGGCGATAAGCATTATGCATGGCGATGTGCTGATCTTTTTTTGGGTAATTATAGAGGGTAAAATCGTGCTCTTTAGCGGCGAGGTGTTGGTTGGCGTAGTCCATAAGTTCTTTGAAAATTGGGTTAACGTCAACATTATTGAATTTTTTCTCGGAGTAGAGGGCGAAAAGTTTGTTAATAATGGCAATTAGTTTTTGATGTTGTTCGTCGAGCTCTTTAACGCCGACGGAAAAATCGTCGTTCCAATTTATTAATGCCATAATTTTATGATAAATAATTATAGTAATATTATAGCACGGAAATTTGTTATTTTATATTCCTTACGTAAATACAGCTTTTTGAACTGTACTTCATAAAGTAGACACGTTTCCGTGTCTACTTTTTTATGGTTAAATTGAATTATGTTATTAAATATTATCACTGAAGCTGTTTGAACGATACGGTTGCGGCGCTTTGATTTGTTGTGCTAGAATTTCCCGGTATGCCAATCGCGACCGAATTTCCGGCAGCCGCATTGACGCTTAAAAATGAATTTGCGGTAGTCGTTTCGATAATAACACTGCCGCTGACAGCGCCGTTCGGCGATTTACCAATCATCGTATAGGGAAGAGGCGCCATATCGGTAATCGTGGCACCAAAATATAAGACAACGCCGCCATCTTCAGGGTATGTCATTTGATAATTTATTTCATAGCGCCCGATATTGGCCAAAGTAAAAATTGTGCCGCTGGTTCCGAATCGCGGAAATACGGCAGTCTCAGAAGTGATTCCTGGTGTTGATAAAATGGTTGTGGTATAGGTAAATGGCTTACCGGCGGCGACTGTGGCCAAGGCTCCTAATT
>JAVHRV010000051.1:0-3288 GCA_036171815.1 Patescibacteria group bacterium | reverse complement strand
AATGTGATAATTGCCAAGGGATTACCGCTGGCAATTATCACATTCGTTACAAGGATCAAAATCCTCCGGTTTTCTCTGCGTACAATTCAAAGCCTTAGCTAAAACCCGCGCTAAAGTAGTTTTACCCACCGCCCGTGGTCCACAAAACAGAAAAGCCTGCGCTAGACGACTGGCGACAATTTCATTCTGTAAAGTTATCTTGATATGATTCTGACCCAGTATTTCCGAAAACTTCTGGGGACGATAATCACGATATAAAGTAGACATAAAATAAATTAAAAATCAAAAAATAAAAATTAATGACCGGAACGACGGCTAATCTCCGCCTCCACTAAACGGACATTCTGACCATATTTCAAACGACTCAAGGCTCTGATTTGATCGGCAATACCGGCTTGCTTGAGCCCAAGTATCGGCCAAGCGGTCTTTAAAGAAAAGGGCCTAGTCGCACTATTATCCACTAATAATTTAAGATAAGCCGTTCCTTTATCAATATTAATTAAATCATACTCATTAAAAACCGGCGAAAATTCTTTAACTAAAAATTCGGCATCCTCCGTGCCAATTTTAAAACTAATCATGGTCCCCACGTTGCCAAATACCGCGTCTTTAATTTCCGTATTGTTGTTTTTACTGAGCTGTCCGATATATTGATGGGCAATAATTAAATTCAAAGCATATTTTCGGGCTTCCGATAAAATCTGGCAAATAGAATTAGTAGTAAAATTTTGAAATTCATCAATATATAAATAAAAATCTTTTCTCGCTTCGCTTGGCATATCCGTTCGCGATAAAGCCGCCATTAAAATCTTGCCCACTAGAATCATCCCCAGCAGATAGGCATTCATTTCTCCGACCAGGCCTTTTGGTAAATCAATCAATAAAATTTTCTGTTTATCCATTATCTCCCTTAAATTAAAAGCACTTTTCTGCTGACCAATAATTGGACGCATCATGTCATTAGAAATAAACGACGTAAGCTTGGAAGTGATATAGGGGACGATATTGGCTAAAGCGGCTTCCCCGCCAGCCTTCTCCGCTTCTTTACGCCAAAAGTCAACTACCGTTTGATTCTGACAGCGACTGAGTTTTAAGCGTCTAAATTCTTCATCGGCTAATACTTTAGGAATCTCCATTAGAGTCGAGCCGCTGGCTGGATCATCCATGACTAGAAGCATGGCGTTTCTCATATACTGTTCAAACATTGGTCCGCCGGTAGCCTTTAAATCGTATAATTTATCAAAGATGCCAATCATCTCATTAATCACAAAACTTTTTTGCTCCGGATACTTCTCATCATATTCTAATAAATTAAGAGCGAGAGGGCGCTCCAAATCGCCGGGCGAAAAAATTATAACGTCCTCCGCGCGCTCCGGCGGAATACGATCTAGAATATCAGTAATAAGATCGCCGTGCGGATCAAGAACACAAACCCCTTCACCATTTTGGATATCCTGGATAGCCATATTCGCTAACAAAACAGATTTGCCGGTACCAGACTTACCGATTATATAAGTATGACGACGCCGATCGATTCGCTTCATTCTGATCTCTCGCACGACCCCTCGATAAATATTTTCACCCAAGCTTATCCCCTCGTTAGGCACGGTAGCCGGCGCGGGCGCAATTTTCGCCGTTAGCCAATCAATATTGGGCGTTTCCGTGTCTCTTAAGGGGAAATGGAAAACACTGGCGAGCTCCTCGCTATTAAACAAAAAAGCAATATTTTCCCGAAAATAACGGTAGATAAAATCTTTAATAATTCGGTCGGGTTTATTTTTATTCAACCGCGTAAACACATTGCCATAACTAAAATTATTATATTCAGTAAATACGCTAGAAATATTTTCCAAATAAATATTCGCCTGTTCTTTAGTCTTAGCGCAGGCGATTAAGCGAATATTAACATCTAAACCCGCTTTCATATTTTTTTCCTCAATTGACTTTAACATCTCCTCTTCAACGGGCGATAATTTTTTAACAACTTGATGATTAACATCCTTCTCTTTTTCCTTCTTGGTCTTAGGGAATAAATCACCGAGTAATGCGCTGACCACCCCTAATAAGCTAGTGGTTCTTAAACCCTCGGCCACCGAATTTTTCTGCTGAATTTTAGCGACGACTCGTCTGACCCGGCCGTGCCAAGCGCCGTTAGCGCTACGAACGACATACTGAATAGCCACACTTTCATCCTTCTCTAATTTTGATAAAGTATTAATCAGAGAATTCAGAGGATCCACTTCCATTTTTTGATAAGTTTTAATCGGAAAAACTAAACTCTTACTGGTTTTTAAAATACCAGCCGCTACTTGCCCTTGTAAACTAAAAGAATTATAGTCTTCGACTTCCTCGATCACTGCCTCAGGATAATGAGCATGAATTTGTTGCTCTAAATAACGCGCCCCGGCCGCCGGAGTAACCACATAAAAAGAGATGCGGTTATGATGAGCGACAATCTCAAAAGAAAACTGATCGCTACGACCGAAAAACCAAAAATTTAAACCTCTTTGCGCCCTTAAGCCGCCAATCGCCGCAAAAACTGTCTCCCCCTTAGCAATTTCTTCTTTCAAACGCTCATTACTTTCCTCTCTTTTTTCATCGCCGACTCGTTCTTTCGGTAAACGCACTAAAAATACTTGATGGGGGCAGTAGCGTCGGCCGGCAAACCAGGAACGAATTAACAAAAAAATAGCTAAAAAGAAAAATACTAGAAATATACTAGCTAATAAATAAACAACTAAACTATTTAAATCTATAAAAAATTCCATAAAAACCGCCGCCTAAACGAACTTATATTAAAATCTATTTTTTATCTTTATAATCTTATCCGCTTTAATCTTAGTTTCTTGCTCTAAAAAAAATTTATTAATACCCGGGAGCATTTTTAACCAATCTCTGATTAGGCCAATTATTTTATTAATCTTGACTTTAGTTTGGCCTAAAAGAATGTTAATCTTAGACACGGTTTCCTCCCCTTTTTTCTTAAAAGCCGCCTGCTCTAAGGGATTCATCTTTAAAAATATCTCATTTAGTCCCTCCTCTAATATGAGATCAATGGCCGCCGCCCTCTGACTTTCTAAGGAATTTAGCTTTGAACAGACGGCCGCAACAGGAGACGCGAAAACATTAGAAGCCGTTAAAGGCTCTAGTGGTTTTTCTGTTATTTTCGCCGCTTGTTCAATTTTGGCTTTTTCTTCGGGGTTAATTGTTTCTGATTTCATTGACCTTTCCCCTTTTGAAATCTTGTAAGCGACTTCAAGAATATTGTCCTCGTTTTCCTCGCCCAGA
>JAVHRV010000050.1:0-3350 GCA_036171815.1 Patescibacteria group bacterium | reverse complement strand
ATAAAATTTTATAATTAAATTAATTTTCTTATTATATTAATTAATTATTAACTAATTTTCGGCTCACTTTTTTCTATCAGCGAACCGATCGATCAACTAATAATTATTTCTTCTGGCTTTGAATTTTTATCGTCTTCGGTTTTATTTCCGTTGCTTTCGGAACGGTAATTTTTAAAACGCCATCTTCATTAATTGCACTAGCCGCGTCGCCATCAACTTTCGTCGGCAAAGGAATCGAACGATAGAAAGAGCCGCGCCGAATCTCTTTGCGGTAATAATTCTTATCTTCGACCTCACTCTTCTTCTCACTTTCGCCCTTAATAGTCAAAACATTATTTTCAATGGAAATATCCACTTTCTCCGGATCAATACCGCCGAGTTGTGTTTCAATAATAATATTGTCTTTATCTTCGTACATATCGACAGCGGGAGTAAAACCGAATTGGCTGCCCCGTACCGCTGGCAACATTTCGCCCATCATTTTTTCCATATCATCGTATTCGGGAAAAAATGGAGCCCATTTTATCAGTGACATAATTTTATTATTTCTCCCCATAAAACTTAGCGCTAAAGCCAAGTAGATACTAGAGAGAATAATTACCTAATTTTATTCTACTATTACTTTCGCCGGCCTAATTACTTTACCGTTTAACTTATAGCCGGGCATAATTTCCTGTTTAACTATTTCTCCGGCGCCGTCAATCGCTTCCATAGTATTATGGTCAAACTTTTCACCCGTAGTTTTTATTTCTTCCACGCCGCGCGCATTCAAAACTTCTCGAAATTGTTTTAAAACATGTTTAACGCCTTCTACCCAAGCATTCTTACCCTCTTCTTCGCTTAAACCAGCTAAAGACATTTTAAGATGATCATAAACCGGTAAAATATCATGGAGAAAATCACTTAAAGCATATTTTATAAACTCCGCTCTGTCTTTAGCTGTTTGTTTTAATAAATTCTGATAATCGGCTAAAGCCCGCTTATATTTATGCTCCCAGGGCTCCTCCTCTTCGGTTCGTAAAAATGTAAAACGAGGCTTATGTTCTCCGTTAATTTCCTTAAAGCCTAAAAATTCTGACTGCGAGCGTACCCATATTTTACCATCTGATATACTTTGATAAATTACCAATTCACTTTGATGATCTTTAGTATCAAAAGCGGTAAATAAAACCCGATATTCATTACCCGTATGACAAAGGTAAATCCCTTTCTTGACTGCTACTTGGTCGTCGTCAGCCTGGTTATTACTTACCAACTTATCAATTTCTTGATCATTTTCCTGATCATTAAACTTTTTTTCTCCCATATTATTCAAATTTGTTTTTAATAAACTCCACTAGAGCTAAATTACGGCTATAATCCATACGCATCGGGCCTAAAATACCAAATATACTATTTTGATTATTGTGTTTATATTTAACCAACACGACGCTCAGAAAATTACCAAAAGGATTTTTTGATCCGATCATAATCTTTCCGCCAACCGGCAAATCTTCAAAAATATCGTCAATAATCTCCTCGAGCCGATCGATTACTCCGGAAACATCACACACAGCGTTAAGCTGTTTAAATTCCGGCTGAGAAAAAAGATTAGAAAGACCGGTGTAGTATAAATCATTCTTATGAAAGGCCCAAAATACCGCTGCGTCCGATAATTCGGCGATGGCTTTAGCCGTTTGCCTAAAGGCATTCTCCTCCCGTTTAAATAACTGCTCCAATAATTTAGTCTCCGTTTCTTTTAAAAATTTCTTCTTTTTTAACTCTTCAATATCTTCCAAAAAAAGTTCGTAAGCCGCTTCCGTCGGCACTCGACCGGCTGAGGTATGCGGTTGATAGATAAAACCCTCCGTCTCTAGCTCCATCATTTCATGGCGGACAGTCGCCGGAGAAATGTCTAACTTATACTTTTCTACTAAAATACCTGAAGATACCGGGGCCGCCGTTTTAATGTATTCTTTAATAATAGTATCTAATAAATATTTCTTACGTTCCGAAATCATATTTTTACCAATAAATTTAAGCTGGTAAACTATAAGCGATAAAGATCTGACTAATTAGTCTCTGAATCTATTATATAAAAAATTAGCACTCAAGTCAAGAGAGTGCTAATTCGTGATTCCCTGGCATTATTTATCTGGGTCACAAACCTAAATCCTGACGATCTTTAATATACTCTTGATATTGTTCCGGGCTTAGAAGAAGCGGCACAGAAAAATTTAGTTGAGAACGATAAATTAGAGAATAATTACGGAAGGGATAGTGATTAATAAAAGAATCGGAAACTAAATGAACAAAGATACCCAAAGCAAGAGCTAAAATAAAAATTAAAACTCTTTTTCGAGAGCGAAATAACCAGGCAACTGAAAATAAAATTGGCACATATTCCCAAGCATGGAACCAGGTATGAATCTGATCGCTCACCAAAAATTCCCTCCCTTGAAAAAAATAAATTAAATTAAAAGTCGGGCCAAACACTAAAAAATATTCTAAGATATGGTCAAGGTCGATAAAAAATCCTCCTAAAATCCCCCCGATTAAACCTAGTTTCCTTTCATTAAAAAATCGACCGACGAGCATACCAATAATGACCGCCAGAAAAAAATGAATAAATAAATGCAGCGGTAGAGGCAAAATCATAATTAAAAAAAATTAAATTTAAATTAAGGCTGACCGGAATAATACCAATTTAAAATATCGTGAGCGATGGGTACGGCGATGGCACTACCCTCGACCCCCTCCTCAACCAAAACCGTAATCGCTAATTCCGGATGCTCATAGGGCGCAAAACCAATAAACCAAGCATGCGGCGCTTTCTTAGTCGACCACTGCGCTGTTCCTGTCTTCCCGGCGACCGCGACTGATAAACTATCCAAGGAACGAGCGCTACCCAAAGTAACTGTTTCTCGCATGCCTTCCCGAACTATGGCTAAATTTTGCGAAGTGACTAAGTCCTGATTAATAACCACGGGCGGGATATCCCTAATAAGCTTATTATCTTCTCCTAAAATACTTTTGACTAAATGCGGTTTATATAAAGTACCGCCATTAGCAATGGCGGCGGTATAATTGGCTACTTGTATCGGCGTTACGATAACGTCTCCTTGACCAATAGAAAAATGATAAGTATCGCCAATATACCAGGGTTCTTTTTTCGTCTTTTCTTTCCATTCTGCGGTCGGCACGAAACCAGCTCTCTCTCCGGGCAAATCCACTCCGGTCATAGCCCCTAAACCAAACAACCGGGCATATTTTACTAAACCGCTTAAACCTAAACCACGAAAATCTCCGTAACCCCCGCCAATATAGTAGAAAAAAGTATTAACCGACCAAGCTAAAGCTTTTTTAACATC
>JAVHRV010000049.1:0-3367 GCA_036171815.1 Patescibacteria group bacterium | reverse complement strand
TCCAAAATTTCACCAGCAAACTTATGGCCCTCTGGAGTAGAGACATCTTTACCCATTAAATTCATGGCCGCTTCATTCATGCCATTAATACCAATAGTCGAAAAATGATTTTTCCAATAAAAACCGAAATGGGCTTTAATATTATCTAAATAAAACATGGAGTAAGGATAAAGATGATCGTCCGTAAACTTTTCAATTATTTTACGTTTAATTTCTAAACTTTCCTTAGCTAGTTCCATCAAATATATTAGCCGTTTTTTAAATTCTTCTTGGCTTTTTGATAAATAGCCTAAACGCGCTAGATTAATAGTCACGACTCCTAAAGAACCAGTTAACGGATTAGCGCCGAAGAGACCGCCGCCGCGCTTGCGTAACTCACGGTTATCAAGCCTCAAACGACAACACATCGAACGCGCGTCATCACGCTTCATATCCGAGTTAACAAAATTAGAAAAATAAGGAATGCCATATTTGGCCGTCATCTCCCAAGCCGGCTTAAGACACTCCCTATCCCAATCAAACTCTTTATCAACATTATAGGTAGGGATTGGAAAACCAAAAACGCGACCCGTCGAATCCCCAGCCAACATAACTTCGGCGAAAGCTTGATTAAACATATCCATTTCTGCTTGAAAATCCTTGTATTTTTCTGGCATTATAGCCCCCCCAATAATAACACTCTCTTCACCTAAAAGCGGCGAAGGAATAACATCTAAAGTAACATTAGTGAAAGGGGTCTGAAAACCAACTCTGGTAGGGACATTAACATTAAACATAAACTCCTGCAGACCCTGCTTAACATCTTTATAACTTAAATTATCATAGCGAATGAAAGGCGCTAAATAGGTATCAAAGTTAGCAAAAGCTTGCGCCCCAGCCGCCTCGCCTTGCATCGTATAGAAAAAATTAACAATTTGTCCTAAAGCACTTCTAAAATGTTTGGGGGGAGCACTTTGGACCTTTTCGTCAACCCCTCGAAAACCTCGAATCAATAAATCTTTCAAATCCCAACCGCAACAATATGGAGCCAGTAACCCTAAATCATGGATATGAAAATCGCCATTAGTATGAGCCACCCTAATATTTTCTGGGTACATTTTATTCAACCAATAACGAGCGGAAATAGAAGAAGCAATATAATTATTAAGTCCTTGCACGGAAAAACTCATATTACTATTTTCTTTCAAACGCCAGTCCGCTCGACCTAAATAATCTTCCATTAATTTATCGTCCGATGTCGCTTTACCAATATCCCGTAATTGACGATGTTGATCACGATACAAAATATAGGCTTTAGCAATTTTAATGAGTTTATTGCTGATCAATACTTCTTCAACTATATCCTGAACCTCTTCAACGGCCGGAATACTATTTTTATGAAATTTTTGATTAAGCTCTAAAGACGTTTGATCAGCCAACTTCTTAGCGAAATGCCGGTCATCAACTCCGACCGAAAGAGCGGCTTTATAAATAGCCTTACTAATCTTAGCTAGGTCAAAGTCAACAATTTCTCCAGATCTTTTAATTAATTTCTTGATGGTCTCCGACATATTTATTTTTTTTCATTAATTAGTTTATTCAGTTCTTTTCTAAATTCATGAGCATCCTTAAAAGATTCATAAACGGAAGCATAACGAATATAAGCAACCGGATCGATCTTTTTCAAATTTTTCATCACCATTTGGCCAATTTGTCGAGAGGTTACTTCCGAACTCTTCAAGCGCTGTAAATCTCGTTCAATGGAATGAATTAATTTTTTGAAACGATCTTCAGTAATTGGCCTTTTCTCGCAAGATTTCTTTAAACCGCTAACCATCTTCTCGCGATTATAATTTTCCCGGCGGCCATCACGTTTAACAATAACTAAGTCTAAAAGCTCTATTTCTTCATAAGTAGAAAACCGAAAACCACATTTTAAGCATTCGCGGCGTCGGCGGATAGATAGCCCATCAGGAGCAACCCGAGAATCCACTACTTTCGTATCCAAATAGTAACAAATCGGACACTTCATAAAAATATATTATATTGCAAAAACCCTATATTTTGTGGCCTTCTAAAAAAATAGACCACTAAATGTTGTATCTAATGATATTTTAGCAAAATTTATTCGTTCGGTCAATTTAGCTAATTTTAAAAAAAATATAATTTTTTTTTAAAGTTATCCACAGAAAATTATAAAATTAAAAGGCTGTCTATTTTTCGATAGACAGCCTCTGATAAATTTTTATTCAAATATTTGACCATTTTTCCAAAGAGCTAACGTTTCCGGAGCTAAAAAAGCTGATATCGAACCCGCACAGCCAAAATATCCACTGACCGAATAAGCACCAAAAACAAGTTTCCCCTCAGAAAATCCAAATCCAGGAACTAAAGAAAAAATACCATTATTCTCTAGTTGAAATTCATCACCCGGACAGTCAACGCTTAGTTCATGACCATCCACCAAGCGATCAGGATTTTCTAAAATCATATCCCCTACAGAAGCGGCGTCTAACCCAAACTCGTTAACCGTATTATTTATTAATTCCCGAGAGCAATTAACTGATTGGCCAGCATGATAACGACCAAATTGAGCATCAATTACCCAAATATCTCCTAATTGTTCTCTAGAAATTAAGGAGAGAGCTACTAAAGTTCGAGCTTGTTGACTTAGCCTTTCTGAGGTTAGTTGTCCGGCTCGCCAATTACAAAAATGACGCGATTTTCTTATTTCTTTCAGAACCATTTGCAACCGTAAAGCGTAACTATCAAAATTATTAACTCTCGGAAAATATTTTTGCGCCAAAGCTACTGGAGAAGCAATCGCGAATCGAGCTTCTGCTCCGACACAAAGCGGTCGCTTAGCAATAACTTCCTCATAAAAAATAAGAGAATCTTTAGGAGATAATTTATATCTATTAGCCACGGAAACTATTTGTTCAAAAATAGCTTTAGTCTCATACCCAGACGGGTAGTCATGAGTCGGCACGGTCTGCTGATAAATAAATTCTGATAAATCGTGAGGAATAATTCTAAGAGCTTTTCCTTCCCGAGTTCTCTCTGATTGAGTAAAATTCTGAGCACCACCTTTAATCAAGGTTAGCCCAGATAAATTACCGCCATTCGTATCTTTAAACAAAAAATGCTGGGTCTGTTCTTCTTGATTAATAATCATTGTCTTACTCCAATCTTATTTAATTTTTTAATATTAAAAAACATTGATCTAGTCGCTTATCCTATTATAAGATAAACGTTCTAAATACAAATAATTATACTCAGAACGCTTATCTTATAAATTTTATATTTTAAAGGACGTTTTCTTATTTATATTCTCAATAAAATAATAATGACAAACAGTTAGTTCATCTTCTTCCTAATAAACGCTGGG
>JAVHRV010000048.1:0-3417 GCA_036171815.1 Patescibacteria group bacterium | reverse complement strand
CAGCAGTCGCCTCCGAACCAATTAATAAGTGAGAATATTTTAGTTTTAGATTGCGGCTCGATTTCCCGGACAAATTTAGAAGCCCGGTTGCTGACTTTAATTAAAGCTAAAGAAGACGGACATTTATTAAGTCGTCCTTATATTATCGAATTTGATCATCACGAACCTCAAGATTCTTATGCCGATTTAGAAATTCGATTACCAGATAAGGCCTCCACAACAGAAATACTCTACCATTTTTTTAAAGCTAATTATTGGCCGATTACTAAAACTTTAGCTAACTGTATTTTAATCGGTCTCATAACGGACACGGGGCATTTTTTACATGCTAATTCCTCGCGGGAAGCTATTGCCGTTTCTTCGGAGATGCTTTTGCGAGGGGCGTCTTTAGCGAAAATTATTAATCATACGGTGAATAACCGTAGTTTTTCCGCCCTGAAAGTTTGGGGTCGCATTTTAGAGAATTTATCTTTTAACCGAGAAACAGGCTTAGTTGCTTCGGGGTTAACGACTGTCGAATTAGACTCATTATTAGGGCCGAATTATCAGGAGTCTTTGTCCGATTTATTTAACGATATGGTTTCTTTCATGTCTAATTTAAGTGGGTCGCGGGTCGCGCTACTTTTTCGGGAGGAAGAGGGAAGAGTTAAGGGGAGTTTACGGACTAATAGCGAGGGAATTGATGTTGCTAAAATTGCTCATCATTGGGGCGGCGGCGGACACAAGAAAGCCGCCGGGTTTTCTGTTAAAGGGAGATTAATCAGAACAGATAATAATTGGAAGGTGCTTAAAGATTAATTTAAAAAATTAAAAAAGTCTGGATTTTTAGCCAGACTTTTTTGTTAGGGGAGTTTTTTTTGTTGTTTATTCTGCCATTCTTTAATTTTTTTATGATCACCCGTGAGGAGTATTTTTGGCACCGGATATTTTTTACCCGCGGCGATAAATATTTCCGGCCGGGTGTACTGGGGGTATTCTAAGAGGCCGATTTTAGAATGGGATTCCTCAAGCGGGCTAGCCGCGTTTCCTAAAACGCCAGGCAGGAGGCGAGTAATCGAATCGATAATAGTTAAAGCCGGTAATTCGCCGCCCGTTAGAACATAATCACCGATGGATATTTCTTCGTCTACAAATTTTTTAATTCTCGCGTCAGCGCCTTCATAACGACCACAGACGAAAATTATTTCTTCTAATTTAGAGTATTTTTGGGCTAGGGTTTGAGTCCATTTTTTTCCCGCTGCCGATAAGAGGATCACCTTTCTTTTAGTGGGTTTTATTTTTTTATTTAGTTTTTTTATACTTATTAAAGCTTGATAGAGGGGTTCGATTTTTAGAAGCATCCCGGCGCCGCCGCCATAAGGCGCGTCGTCGACGGTTCGGTGTTTATCACTAGTCCAGTCGCGAAGATTATGGGTTTTTATTTTGATAAGTTTTTTTTCTTGGGCCCGCTTAAGAATACTCTCAGTGATATAAGAGTCAAAAATAGCCGGGAAAATAGTGAGGAGATGAAAAGTCATAGTAATTTATCGTTCAAGATCATTATACCAAAAAAGTTCCATGATGACACGGAACTTTTTTGTTTATGATAATTGTTGATGTTTAGATTTTTAAATCATCAATCGCGGAGGTGTCGATATCGTCACGACTCTCGGGACGAGATTCGCTGCGATGAACGCGGTTCATTCCTTCCGGGTCATAGATTTTTAAATTAACACGAGAATTATTCTTAGCACCGATTATTTTTAATAAGGTGCGGATTGACTGCGCAGTTTGACCCTTGCGGCCAATAACATAACCCATGTCTGACGGATTGGTTTTGAGGGTTAAAAGAACGCCTCTTTCATCAATCGTCCTGTCTACGACTACATCGTTCGGATTGGCAACGATCGCTTTAACGACCATTTCCAGGAACTCTTTGTCTTGTTCTGCCATAGTTTTCATTCGTCTTTCAACTTTTGATAGGCTAAGCCTTCAAAATAGAAAGAAATTTATTAAATAACGGCTGCATCGCAACCTTCTATATAATTATAGTACTTTTCTTTAATTTGTCAATTTACTAATTAGCGAATATGAGGTGGTTTTAATTTAGACAGTCGCGCTTTCGGCTGGAACTTCTTCGACAATTTCACTAGGAGTTTCTTCTTTAGCTTCAACTACTGGAGCAGGAGCCGATTCACGAGCAGTTTTTTTGTCGGTTTTGGTTTTAATCTGTGCCAGGCGTTTCTCGCTTGGTTTTCCAGCAGTTTTAGGGGTTAATTTTTCCCCTTCAATTATTTTTTGTCCGACGAGTAAGTTGTTAATAGTCGCGGTCATCTGCGCTCCTTTAGACAGCCAATATTTAATTCTATCTTCTTTTACGGCCAGTTCCTTAGAATGAGGATTGTAGGAGCCGAGGATTTCTAAAACATTACCGTATGGATCACGACTTTTTTCAGAAATAATGACTCTGAACATCTTTTTATTGGTTTTTCCAGTCTTGGCTAATTTAATTGCTAGCATAATTTTATTCTTCGGTATTATTTATATGGGGAAATAATAGCTTAATATTAAATAAAAGTCAATAATTGTCTAAGAGAGTTTAAGCTCTTGGTTTATGGTCGCTAAAACGACTTGGTCTAGCTGGCCCGCCACTGTGTCCGCCAAAATTAGATCGTCCGCCGAAGCTAGATCGTCTCTCGCCACCGCCAAAACTACCATTCGATTTACCCTTTTCATCTTTCCAGAGCTCGGAATTTTCTTCTAGGCCCTTCATGGTGAGGTTGATCCTGCCCTGGTCATCAATTTCCTTAATTTTTACGGTAACCACATCTCCTAAATTTAAGAAATCGCCAGGTTTTTCAATTCGGTAAGGCGCTAACTCGCTGACATGGACCATCCCGTCTTGGCTCGCATTTAGAGAAACAAAAGCGCCGAAATCAAGCATCCGGACTACTTTACCTTTTAGGGTTTCTCCAGCTTCGAAAACATGCACTATTTCTTTAACTTGTCGGACTGCTTCATTAACTTTTTCCGGATCAGTGCCACAGATCATAACTAGCCCGCTATCTTCGATATCAATACTGACGCCGGTTTCATCAATAATTCGGTTGATAATTTTGCCGCCCGGGCCAATAATGGCACCAATTTTTTCGGGATCGACGTTAAAGCTGATAATCCGAGGAGCATATTTAGATAATTCCGGTCGTGGGGCGGGAATCGCTTTAGCCACAACTTCTAAAATTTGATTTAAAGCTGCTCTTCCTTGGCTTAAAGTTTTAGTGATGATTTCGGGAGTGAGCCCATCGGTCTTAGTATCAAGCTGAATAGCAGTTAGTCCGGTATTCGTACCGGTAATTTTAAAGTCCATACCCCCGTCGCCGTCTTCTAAGTCCTGAATATCAGTCAGAATTTCCCATCGGCTCATATCTTTGTTCGAAG
>JAVHRV010000047.1:0-3529 GCA_036171815.1 Patescibacteria group bacterium | reverse complement strand
TAGAACTAGTACGGGGACGACAAGCGGAATTAAACGTTGATATTTCATAAATTATGGTTGACTAGAAGTGGCGACTAAAGCCGGATCATCGCCGGGCGGCGGGGGTAGAACAGCCCCGGCCGTATCCTCGGGTATAGTCGGAGTACTAGTGGGAGCGGCCGGCGTCTCAATTAAATAATCATTACCGCGCGCCGTCAGCTCGAGACTTTTAGTTTCGTCTAATTTAGCTAAAGAGCTAATCTTCAAAAATTTATTAGAAAAACTAATAAAATTATCATTAAAATATAAAACACGTTTAACGGCATTATCATAATAATCAAGCCCGGCCCAAGAATCAAGCTGACCAAAATGTCCGCCGGCGGAGTGATCGACTCGGCCTTTTAACTGTAAATGATCAGCCTCTGAAGAAAATACTAACGAGCCGGCAAAGCTTAAACGGCCTTTAGAGTCGTGTAAAGTAGTCGGAAAAGATAGTAAATTTTTATCCAGGGAATAGGCAAAGGCTTGATGGTCGCCAAAAGTTAAAGAACCACTAGCGGCATCGCCGATTAAAAAACTGTCCAATTCTTTCGGCTTAGCTAAATCACTAAAATCAAATAAAGTTAATTTTAAACCTTTTATCTTCTGACTACTGCTCGCTTGACCCTCTAGCTCATAACCGAGACTAATTAATTTATTGCCGCTAGCGTCAGCCGGATAAAGATAATTAGCTAAGCCATTAATTTTTAAAGCTCCCGAAACGGTCGGCTTAGTCGGATCAGCCATATTAATAACAAATAGCGGGCTGGTAGTTTTCGCCGCAACTAAATAAGCCCGGTTACCGATAAAACGAACATTAATAATTTTTTCCGTCGTCGCTAAATTTTCTAAGCTCCCGACGGTTTTTAAATCTTTATCCAAAATATAAATACTGCTATAAAAATCGGTAGCGGTAGAAAGCGCCGCGGAATAACTAGAATTTAAAGTCGCGACGCGTAAATATTCCCCGTCCTCGTCGAGAGAAAATTGATTTAATAAATGACCACTAATCTCACCCTTAGCCCGATATTCTAATTTATTATTGTTCAAGGCAAACTTATAAAGACTTAGTTTATCGACTGACTTCAGTTGTTCGCTAAGCCGGCCGCCGAAATCCGCCTCCACCGCTAAATCTAGCGGCGCGCGATCGTCCGCCGTTAGCGATTCTAAATAACTATTAATAATTTGAGCGACTTTTATTTTCTTTTCTCGATTATTTAAAACGAAACCGAGGGTCGCCTCTATCTTAGTAATTTTTTCCTGGTCACTAGCGCTTAGTTTAGAATAAACAACGGCCCGCGCCGCCTGTCTCTCTAAATCATATTCCTCAATATTAGGGGCATAACTAATATAAATATTATCTGAAGAAATATAAATATTTTGGCCACGGTCTAAAAGAAAAGCTTGACCGCTCAAAGGTTCGGAATTATTAGTAATATTTATCATCGCGATATTAGCGAAACGATAGGCTGTATAAGCGATATCAAAATAATAAACTTCCGGGACGAAACATTTCGCTACACCGGAACATTTCTCGGGTAAAACTTGGCCGCTCTCAACCAGGCGCGGCGTTAGCGTTTCACCGGCGATATAATTGCTCTGGGTGCTAGTTAAGAAATAAACATAATCGCCGACTAAACGCGCCTCCTGATAAATACCCTCAAAGCTTAAATCTCGCAGTAACTGCGGATTAGTCGGATCCGTTACATCAAAAACTTTAAAAAAAGTATAAGGATTCTGGCGCCGAAAACTTTGATAAAAATTCTGATCGGCGATCTGGTTATCGTTACCAAAAATAGCAATAACATTACCTACTAAAAATAAACCCGTCGGTCGCGATTTAAAAACTATTCGACTAATGATGCTAGCGCTGGAGGCCGGTGCAGTTTTAGTAATAATCAGCTCATCTTTCGCTAAGGCATAAGTATAATTACCATTAGTCTTAATTAAATCAGCCCGCTGAGCGCCCGACGGTAAATTAGTAGTATAATCTAAATAGTTTTCTTGGGCGCTTAGCTCGGTGGGCGCTAATAATGGCGCCAGAGATCCGCTTAAAGCCGCCTTCTGAATTTTTATTTCTGAGCTGAGTTCTCCCTCGGAATTATTATTATCGGCCAAAAAACTAGCTAATTCTTCTAAACCATTAAATTTTTTTAAACCATTAGTATAGACTACTGGGGCGGCCGGACTTACTTCTGGGCTGACCGTTTGGCGGGCGGGCGCCGGGGAATCTTTTTTGGCCCAAGGCCAAGACCACGAACAAGCGCTAGTCAAAAAAATAATCCCGACCAACAGAAAAGATAGTTTGATAAATTTAGTAGACATAAACTAAAAAATTAACACTAAAAATTTTAGAATTACTTTTATATTATAACATAAATTATATCACAAATCAGCCTATTTGATAACGACGGCTGTACCAGTTGCTATTCGGTCGAAAAGATATTTAGCATCACCGACTCCTAGGCGAATGCAACCGTGAGAAACGGCCTGGCCTAAATGGCTCGTCCCCTCGCGATAACCACCTGGCCAAATCGGTAATTCATGAATACCAAATTCCCCGCGATTAAGGCCGAGCCAATAAGGCATCCATAATTTATAAGTTTTCGACCAAGCCTTAGACGATTTGTTAATTACCGTGAAACTACCACGCGGCGTCGGCATGCTCGGTTTACCAGTCGAAACCACCATCTTCTTCCAAGCCTGATCAGCAATAAAATAAATTAATTGCTGTTTCTTGGTATCGATTTCAAGCCGGGGGACTAATTTTTTAGTTGAAGAAGATAAGGGGTCATAAAGAGAATCGAGTTCTTCTTTATCTTTAAAGCCATCCCCGTCGGAATCCGGATCTAAAGGATTAGTTTTAAACTTCAGCTCCCAATAATCGCTCAGGCCGTCGCCATCCGCATCACTTTTTTCTAATTTAAGCGGCTGCGAGTTAAAAGGCGAATAATTATTTTTAAGTTCTAGCTGATCAGAATAACCGTCGCCATCAGTATCAATATCGTCTGAGTCGCTCGCTAAAAGAGGCCGAGCAGACAAAATAAAAAATAACAACATCATTATAAATTTTGCATAATCTAATTTTAAACAACCTAATTTTGAGTTGACCGATCTATTCATAGTTTAAGCGAGTTTAAGGGGGCAAGAATATTCACAACCGCAGAACTTTTGACGATAAAGGCCAAGCTCTTTGGCCAAATTCTGACTAAGACGGTAAGCGTCATCAGCTTGAAAATCTTCGTCTAAAAAAGCCACTTGGTAAAGATTAGCGACTTCGCGACCAATCGCTTTAATCGCGACGGCGTCCTTATAGGGACTGACTAATAAAGTAGTACTAAAATAATCAAATTTCTTTTTGTTCGCGAGACGCCCCGTTGCCTCTAATCGCTCCCGATAACAAATGCGGCAGCGCTCTCCTCGCTCGGCGTCAACCGCTCGGCCGCTCGTCTTAGTCTGCCAAGCACTATGTTCATAAGGCTCAATTAATAAACTAAAATTAAATTTCGCC
>JAVHRV010000046.1:0-16041 GCA_036171815.1 Patescibacteria group bacterium | reverse complement strand
CTAGATATTGCGATTGCTGAAGTTATTCATGGTGATATTGTTTTAGTTCGTCCCGGCGAAAAAATTCCCGTCGATGGTCAAATAGTTAGAGGCTCCTCGGCCGTAGACGAATCGATGATTAGCGGTGAGAGTTTGCCCGTGGAAAAAAAAGTGGGCGATAAGGTAGTCGGGGCGACGCTAAATAAAACGGGTAGCTTTGAATTTAAAGTAACCAGCATCGGGAGCGAAACCGTGCTCGCCCAGATTATTCGTTTAGTAGAGGAAGCGCAAGGTTCTAAAGCGCCGATTCAAGCTTTTGCTGATCGGATTGCGGCCGTTTTTGTGCCGACGGTTATTGGTCTGGCGATTATTACTTTTCTAGTTTGGTATTTTTTTCTGGGAGCCTCGTTATCCTTCGCCCTCATGGCCTTTACTTCAGTTATCGTTATTGCTTGTCCTTGTGCACTCGGCTTAGCCACGCCGACTTCGCTGATGGTCGGAACCGGCAAGGGGGCGGAGTACGGGATACTTATTAAAGGTGGGGAACCGTTAGAAGCGGCTTGTCATATCTAGACTATCGTTTTTGATAAGACGGGCACCTTAACTTACGGTCGGCCGGCAGTAACTGATATTATCGCTTGCGAAAATTTAGAGGAAGAGGAAATTTTAGCCATCGCCGCTAGCCTTGAGAAACTCTCCGAACATCCTCTGGCGGAGGCGATTTACACTCACGCTAGTCAAGAGTCGATTAGTTTGGATCAAGTGACCGATTTTTCGGCCATCGCTGGCCACGGGGTTAAGGGTTTAATTGATCAGGTCGAATATTATTTTGGTAATCGTCGTTTAATTACTGACATCCTCGGTCACTCAATTGATAAGCTGAATCGTCAATTGATTAAGTTAGAAGAGGCGGGTAAAACGGCCATGATTTTGGCGACTAAAGAAAAAATCTTAGGCGTGATTGCGGTCGCCGATACCGTTAAAGAGAGTTCGTCAGCAGCGATCGCTCGCTTAAAAAAATTAGGCCTGGCGGTTTATATGATTACCGGTGACAACGAGCGCACGGCGCAAGCGATTGCCAGCCAAGTCGGAATTACCAGTATCTTGGCGGAAGTTTTGCCGGAAGATAAAGCTAGCGAGGTTAGAAAATTACAGGCGGGGAGTAATAAAGTCGCGATGGTGGGCGACGGGATTAATGATGCGCCCGCTTTAGCGCAGGCCGATCTCGGTATCGCGATGGGTTCAGGTACGGACGTCGCGATGGAAACGGGAGGGATCGTTATTATGAAAAATGATTTGAATGATGTTGTGAGCGCTTTTCAACTTTCTCGCGAGACTATGAGTAAAATAAAACAAAATATGTTTTTTGCTTTATTTTATAACGTGATTGGTATTCCGATCGCCGCTCGTCTTTTTATGAAATTTGGTTTGGTCTTAAAACCGGAATTAGCTGGTTTAGCGATGGCGATGAGTTCTATTTCGGTCGTTGGCAATTCGCTTTTACTCCGTTACTTCAAGCCTAATAGACGGAATTACTTATCCTTAATTGCGCCCGTGGTTATGGTCGTCGTCTTTACTTTAGCTTTTTTAGAGTTTGCGCAGTTGAGTGCGGGTATGAAGTAAATCAGGCAATATGTTATAATAATTATCTAACATAAATAATTTTAATCATATGATGAATTTTGGTTATTATCCTTATGGGTTTGGTTTTTTTGGGCCAATCCTTATGATTCTTTGGTGGGCTTTTGTAATTTATGCCATTGTAGTTTTTCTTCGCTGGTTGGCCGATTCTGGCCGAGGCCACCATAAACACCGAGGCAATAACGCTCTCAATCTCTTAAAAGAACGCTATGCTAAAGGTGAAATTGAGAAAAAGGAATTCGAAGAAAAAAAGGCTGATTTATCTAAGGATTAATTAGGGCCACTCCTTATATGAAAAGAATTCTTAAGAGCATTTTAATTGATCGGCGGACTCTCGCCGGATCGCTAGCGATAATGCTGGCGGCTTTACTTTGGAGTATCGACGGTCTTTTTATTCGTCCGAAATTCTATCAGTCACCGGTAGAACTGATAGTTTTTTTGGAACATATTTTAGGTTTTCTGATTCTTTGCCCGTTCGTGTATATTTATCGCGGTCAAATTAAATTCTTGAGCTGGTCCAGCTGGCTGGCGATAGTTTGGATTAGTATTTTCGGCGGCGTTATCGGGACGATTATGATTACTAAGGCTTTTTTTATTGCCGCCGCCGGCGGCATTAGTTTCGCCTTAATTGTTATTTTACAAAAACTGCAACCGATTTTTGCTATTTTATTATCGCGGTTAATTTTAGGAGAGAAGTTAACTAAGAGATTTTATCTTTGGGCGGGTTTAGCTATTTTAGCGGCCTACTTTTTAGCGTTTGGTAAAACGGGTTTAAATTTAGCGACGCTCGACTGGCGCCACAGCGCCGCTTTATTCGCCTTCATCGCGGCTTTTTCCTTCGGCTCTTCGACGGTTTTCGGGAAACGAATCGCTAATCATTTAGATTATAAAGCGGTCGCCGCTTTACGTTTCGGGGTTACCTCGCTTTTGATGTCGGTCATTTTACTATTCAGCGGTCGAGTCGGAGCGATTAGCGGGCTATCGACTAGCCAATGGGAATTACTAATTTTAATTGTTTTAACGAGCGGCGCGGGCGCGATGTTCATTTATTATTTCGGCTTACAGAAAGTTCCGGCCTCTTTGGCGACAGTTTTAGAGTTATTTTGGCCGCTTTCCTCGTTAGTTTTAGATTATGTGTTTAATAAGAATTATCTGACTTGGCCCCAAGCTTTCGCGGCCCTCGTTTTATTATTAGCTTTTTACCAATCTTCACTCGCGAGTAAAGCTGGGCAGATTGTTTTTAAAGCTCAAGTTATCCGCGGCGTTGGTCGGGGGAAAAAGTTAGGTTTTCCTACGGTCAACCTCGATAGGACTGATTTAGACATTCCGCACGGCGTCTATGCCGTTAATATTATTGTTAAAAATAAGAGTTATGCGGGAGTGATGCATTTTGGTTTTCGAGAAGTTTTTGATGAGCCGGTTTCGCTCGAAGTCTTGATTAAAGATTTTTCGGGCGATATTTACGGCGAAACGGTGACCGTTCAAATTTCTCATAAAATCAGAGAAGTGAAGAAGTTCGCTAATTCGCAAGCGCTGATTGAAGCGATTAAGCATGATTCTCAAGTGGTTTAAATTTTTGGGCGAAGAAAAAAGGGAATAGTCACGTAATATAATCAGCACCCGCCGATGATTCAAGGGCGGCTACTCTAAGCACATGTTGGAAATAAACCAGGGACAGAATCTTAGTGATGAAGAATTAGTTAAGTTAACCCTGGAAAACCAGGATAATTTTTTATATTTAGTGGATCGTTACAAAGGGAAATTATTAAGTTATATTAGGCGTCTGACTAATATCGATCCGGAGGAAGCGGAAGATATTCTGCAGGAGGTTTTTATTAAAGTTTATTTGAATTTGAATGATTTCAACGACGATCTCAAGTTTTCTTCCTGGATTTATCGCATTACCCATAACCAAGTTATCAGCCAGCACCGCCGACTTAAAGCCCGTCCGGAAGGTTACTCGGTTAATATCGAGGACGCCGCCGCCCGTAATTTAGCGGCCGATATTGATATTATGGCGGGGGCCGATGCCCATATTTTACAGGCGAAGGTTAATCAAATCCTTAGTCAGCTGGACGATAAATATCGCGAGATCTTAGTTCTAAAATTTCTAGAGGAAAAAAATTATCAAGAAATTTCTGATATTATTAAAAAACCTTTGGGTACCGTCGCCTCGATGATGAATAAAGCTAAGCAAAAGTTCAAACAGGAGTCAGTAAAACAAGATTGGAAATTATAATTTTATATATATGGATTTAGATCACCAGGCAGAACTTAACTTTGATCAGAAGCTAGTAGCCAAGATTAAAGAAGAAAAAATCGCGCCGCGACCGCGCTGGCATTTTTTATTAAAAAATTATGTTATTTGGGCCGCCGGAATTATCGCCCTCCTGATCGGGGCGGCTGCCGTTTCCGTCCTAATTTACTTATTAAAATATAATGATTGGGAAATATATGATCAGGCGCAAAAGAGTTTCGGGGAATTTTTT
The DNA here is from genome assembly GCA_036171815.1 of Patescibacteria group bacterium. Classification (GTDB taxonomy): domain Bacteria; phylum Patescibacteriota; class Patescibacteriia; order Patescibacteriales; family UBA12465; genus UBA12465. The sequence goes on along the minus strand of JAVHRV010000046.1, from coordinate 11,932 downwards.
CTCCTGACTTTACCTTATTTTTGGTTGATTTTTTTAGGTATTTTCGTTTATATCCTTTATTATAATTTTAAGCATACGAAGCGGGGCTATAAGTATCCCGTCTGGTTTATTTATTTGTTTTCAATTTTAATCAGCGTTATTTTAGGCGCAATATTTTTTCTTTCCGGCTTAGGCGAAGAAATCGATGATGTTTTAGGGGCGCAGGTTCCTTGGTATGATACCGTCATCAACCAACAGGTGCCTTTTTGGTCCAATCCTTTAGAGGGTCGTTTGACCGGAATAGTCGTCGAACAAGGTCAGCAAAATAGTTTTACGATTATTGATCCCGCCGGCGAACTTTGGCAGGTTAGTTACACCGATGATGATTATTCGGAGATAGCCGTTGGTTCGCCGGTTCGTATGGTTGGTCAAGCGGCCGCCGAGAAAAAGTTTTCTTCTACTTTAGTAAAGACGGTTCATTCGGGTCGGGGCTTTTTTAAGCGGCCGAATATGCGCCGCATAATTCATGAACGTTGTCCGGATGATGATTGTTCGCCCCCGCCTGATTTTAAACGGCCGCCGGGTCGCCCGTTTTCCGATTAGTTTTATAGGATTAGCTTTAGGGGGTTAGCTTTATAGATTGGCTTTATAGAATAGCTTTATAGAATAGCTTTATATTAGCCGCCGTTTATTCGGCGGTTTTTATTTTGTCGGCACTAGTTTTTTGTTAACCCTTAATATAGGTAATAATTTTTAGGCGCCGCGGAGAAGAAATTTTTTATTGAGCGCGTACTAATTAGCAGGTGACGTCATAAATCTCGGCCAGAGTAAAATGACTAATTTAATAAATTAATAATTAAACTTATCTTTTAGGAAAATTTTTCTTAAAAGGCAAAATACTTATATGATTAAAAATAATTTAGCGAAAGGTTTAGTTGCTTTCTCCGTTTTAGCTCTAGTCTCAGGATCGGCTTTAGCGGCCTTAGCGGCCACCGATACGGGTATTAATAATTTAGCGGTTAAGTCGGAACTGTCCAAAAATCAGGATTATAAAAATATAAAAAATCCGCGATTTAAAATGGGGCAGAATAAACTAAAAGGACAAAAATTAACTGATAGCGAAAAGACTTCTTTAAAAGCTGAGGCCGCTCTCAGACAACAGAATCAATCGGCTAAACGGGTGGCGATTGATGCCGCTCTAAAAAATTCTGACTATCAAGCTTGGCTTAAGGCCGTTGGATCAAACAGCGTTCTAACCACAAAGATCACGGCTGATAATTTTTCTAAATTAGTCGAAGCTTATAAATTAAGACAGCAAGCCGATGTAATTATGAAAGATTTAGGAATTGAGAGAATGGGTTTTGGGGGAATGGGCTTTGGGGGAATGGGTTTAGGAAGAATAGAGCTAAAAGATTCTAGTATTAATAACAAATAAATTTACGGCTTAAGGAGCGTCTTCCCGGCGTTTATTTAGCCCGAAAGATAAACACAGCCTACGGCCTTGATATCTCGGCTAGTAGGCTGTTTTAGCGTTAATTTCCTTAGTTAATTTATGAAGAAAATTATCAATGTTAGCGTATTAATATAAGACTTTTAGCGTATTTTTACTAGGATTTTTGCTAGAGAATGTTATTAACTAATTTTTTAAACTCAAAAATTATGAGGAAAGCACTATTTTTTACGACTGTTTTTTCTCTTTTGTTATTTCTAACGGCTTGTAACCAAGCCCCTAGCCAGCTTTCTTCTAATTCTAGCCAGGAGAGTCCTAGCCAAGCGAGAGGGGGGACTCGTCGCCCTGATTTTGGTCAGCCGCAAAAGCCGGCCGATATTAGGGGTATAGTAAAATCAATAGTTGGTAATGAAGTGACAATTTTAAAAATTGACAATCTTAACCGACGAGCTAGTTCGACGGTCGAAAATAGATCCGGCGAATTAAGTTCTTCTTCGGCCCGTTTTTCTTTAAGTTCCGGTAGCCCTCGTATGGGCGGCGGGGCTCGTGGCGGCCAGAGTGGTTTTGGTGGTCCCGGGGACCCCGGCGTTAATGGTCAAGGCGTTGATCGAGCTAAAATGTTAGAAGAGTTAAAGAAACTTAGTACTGGTGAAGAGAAAGTAGTTATTCCGGTTGGTATTAAAATGTTGAAACCGTCAGTTGATACTAAACAAAATGGAGAAATGTTAGAGGCGACTTTAAATGATATAACAGCGGATAAAAGTATAACTATTTGGCTTAATAGCAATGTTTCCGATAAGAAAGTGGCGGAATTTGTCTTGATTAACTAATTATTATATATGGCTCAATCAATTCTAGAAGAAAGTCGGAAAAAACGTAGCGCCATTAGACAATTTATTTTTAGTAAAAAAACCGTCTTAATTCTTATTATTATTTTCCTCTTGGCCGGCGCTTATTACTATTATAATAGTTCTAAAAATAGTCCGGCGGCGGTGGTCCAAGCAAAAAAATGGACGGTTAAGAAAGAAGACATAAAAATTGCTGTTCAGTCCGACGGAAAGGTAACGGCTAAAGACGGTGTCGAGCTTTCCTTTCCCGTGAGCGGAAATTTAGAAGTAAAAGATGTTTATATTAAAGAAGGAGATAAAGTTAAAAAGGGTGATAAAATCGCCGCTGTGAAAACCGAGAGTCTAGAATTTGAATTGCGTAATGCTTATGCTAGTTATCAATCAGCTCTCGCTAGCTTAAGTTCTAAACAAGCGGGACCGACCGATAGCGAACTGAGTAAGGCGCAAACTACTATTGATCAGGCGCAAGTTTCTCTGAGTCAAGCGGCGATTAGTTTAGAACAGGTTAAATCCAGCGCCAGTCAGCAAATAACTAATGCGGCCAGCGCTCTTTTGGCAGCGGAAAATAATTTGAAGTTAAATAGTAATGCTCGCGACAGTGCGATTGTGAAAGATGCTTACTCTAGTTTGCTAGATTCTATTAAATCAGTGAGCGTACTTTTTCAGCGGGCTTTGCATGATGCGGATAATATTTTAGGGGTTGATGATTTAGCCGTTAATGATGAGTTTGAGTCGGTTTTGGGAGTTAAAAATTCTGCTACTTTAGCGACGGCTAAATTTAGTTATTTGCAAGCTAAGGCCTCAAAATTAGATTTAGATTCTAGTCTTTTAAGTTTAAATAGTAGCGATAATATGGCGCTTGATTCTTTAGCTCTTAAAACTAAGCAAGCCTTAAGTCTTCTGCAATCTCAGATGTATGATATGCAGAACTTATTAGACGCGACGATTGTTTCGGCCAATCTTTCTCAAACTAAATTAGATAGTTTCAAGTCAACTATTAATAGTGATCGCTCTAGCGTTAACTCTAGTTTATCTAGTTTAAATAATGCTACTCAGGCGGTTAATAATGCGGAGACCAGTTTAAATGGCTTACAAATTTCTTACAATAAAGCGCTTAATGACTTAGCGGCGACTCAGAAACAAAGCGAGCGGGATATAAATAATGCGACTATTACTCTCCAATCGCGGGAGATCTCTTTAAGCCAAGCGAAGAATGACTATAAAGCGCTGGTGGCGCCGGTCAGAGCGGTCGATTTAGCTTCGGCGCGCGCTCAGTTAACTTCAGCGGCGATTGCTGTTGATCGCGCTAAATATAATGTCGCCCAAGCGACTTTGATTTCGCCGATTGATGGAGTTATTGCTCAGTTAAATTATAAAAAAGGCGATATAATTTTAGATAGTAGTACGAGTAAAACCGTGGTCAGTATTATTAATAATGATACGTTATTTATTGAAGCCAATATTGAGGAGGCGGATGTTAGCAAACTTAAAGTCGGCGATAAAGCCGATGTTACTTTTGATGCCGTTGACGGCGTAAAATTAAATGGGGAAGTTAGTTTTATTTCTTTGACTTCGGAGACTAGCGCTAATGGTATTGTTACTTATTTGGTCAGAGTGCTGTTAACTAATACCGGCGGTTCGCAAATCAGAGAAGGGATGACTGCTTCAATTAATTTTATTACGGCGCAGGCGCTAGATGTTTTATCAGTACCGGTTGAGGCGGTTCGTAACGTGGGCGGTAATCCGGCAGTGGAAATGGCTGACCAACAATTTACGACAGTAATTAGCGGTTTCACGGACGGCAAAAAAGTGGAGATTATTAGCGGCCTTAAAGAAGGCGATGTAATTTTGTATTAAGACTGGTATTCTAGTTTATAAATTATGGATAATGTTAGTCTAGCGATAAAATTAGTCAAGGCCTATAAATCTTACTATTTAGCTAATGGCGAGGAGATACCCGTTTTAAATGGTATTGATTTAGAGATTAAAAAAGGAGAATTTGTCGCGATTATGGGCGAGTCCGGTGGTGGCAAAACAACCCTGCTTAATATAATTGGCTGTCTGCATCCTCTATCTAAAGGTCAGTATTTTTTAGATGGTGAAGATATCGGCCAGGTTAAAGATGATTATACTTTAGCTTTTATCAGGAATAAGAAGATGGGTTTTATCTTTCAACAGTTTAATCTTTTTTCTCGGTTGTCGGCTTTAGATAACGTTATTTTGCCAGCTATTTACGCGGGTACTAACCCGGAGAGGCGCCATAATAAAGCTCGAGAACTTTTACAAGCGGTGGGCATGTCTGATCGGCTGCATCATAAACCGAATGAATTATCTGGTGGGCAGCAACAACGAGTGGCAATTTGCCGTTCCTTAGTTAACGATCCAGAAATAATTTTAGCTGATGAACCAACCGGCGCCTTAGATTCCCGGTCGGGTTTAGAGGTTATGGATATTTTTACTAATTTTAAGAATCAGGGTCGAACGGTCGTTATGGTTACGCATACGGCTGAAGTAGCTAAATATGCTGATCGAATAATTTATTTACGCGATGGTCAGGTCGTTGATAACAATTATCAACTAAAAGGAAAATACTAATATGACTTGGGAAATTATTAAAATGGCTTTCGCTTCGCTATTAGCTAAGAAGACTCGTAGTCTTTTATCGATGTTGGGCATTATTATTGGCGTCTCGACCGTGATCGCTGTTTTTGCGATTGGTAAAGGGGCGCAAGATTCCGTTAATGCTCAATTCCATAATCTCAGTGCTAATTCAATTTTGATAATGGCTAACCGCGGGAGAGGATTTACTAGTAGTTCAAAATTAAAAACCGCTGACGCCGAGATTATTTTAAGCCAAGCTCAACATATTGCCGCCGCGACGGGAGCCATTGAAGGTAACGCCAGTGTTTCTTACGGCTCGATTGAAAAAAGTTATGGCGTAGTCGGGGTTGATCAAAATTATTTATTAATTTCTAATTTATCGGTCGAAACAGGTAGAACCATTGTAGCTAGTGATGTTAGTGATAAGGCGATGGTCGCCGTAATTGGTAGTACAGTGGCGGCTGATTTATTCGCGGCCGGTGAGACCCCTTTAGGGAGTATGATTAGTGTGAGTGGTAAAAAAGTTGAGGTAGTCGGTGTCCTTAAAAAATTAGGTTCTCGCTTAGGGATGATTTCCGTCGATGAAGCCGTATTTGTTCCTAGTAAAACGGCCGAGAAAAGTCTCTTAGGCGGCCGCGGACAGGTTATGCTGATTGCTCAAGTTGATAATGTTGAAAATACGGGAGCCGCGACTAGTAGTATCGAGGCCGCTTTACGAGTCGAACATAAACTTAAGGTTAGTCAAGAAAATGATTTTAGAATAATGGACGCCGGTAGTATGGTCGCGGCGGCGCAAGAGTCGGCCAAGACTATGACCGCTCTGTTAACAGCGATTGCCGCCATTACTTTATTAGTTTCGGGTATTGGTATTATGAATGTTATGTTCGTAACTGTCGCCGAGCGGACTAAAGAGATAGGTATTGCTAAGGCGATTGGCGGGAAGCAATTAGATATTTTAATTCAGTTTTTATTAGAATCGATAATTCTTTCGATGATTGGCGGTCTGATTGGGATGATGATCGGGCAATTAGCTATTCCGATTATTTCTTATTTTAATTTAATGACGGTCGCCTCTTCTTCGACCGGCCCTTTAATTGGTTTTTCTTTTTCGGTTTTAGTCGGAATATTTTTTGGTTTTTATCCGGCTTTAAAAGCGAGCCGTTTAGACCCGGTCGATGCCCTGCGGAGCGAATAGCGATAAGCGGTGGGGAAAATAGCGGGGATTTTACGATTAATTTTGACGATGAATCTTTACGCTAGTTGTGATTATTGATATGATTAAGTTATATATTTCCTGATTAAATCATATTTAATATATCAATATGTCTAATCCTCTAAAAATTAACTGGCGGACAGAATGGTTTTCCGCCGGACTGCTAATTTTAAGTATATTTTTAGGAGTATATTTTTATCAACATTTTCCGGCCACCGTACCAATCCATTGGAACTGGCAAGGAGAAGTTGATTCTTACGGCTCGGCGGCTTTTGGCGCTTTTCTATTGCCGGGGGTTATGTTAGTCATGTATCTCCTTTTTTTGGTTTTGCCTTATTTTGATCCTAAAAAAGAACGTTATGCCGATTTTGTTGAGGCTTATCATAATTTTAAGGATCTTTTAATTATATTTTTCTTTTCGATATTTTGGTTAACCGGTTTAGCGGGTTTAGGCTATGATATTAATATTAATTTAGCTCTGCCGATTATTCTCGGTTTATTATTTATTGGTCTAGGTAGCTTACTGCGGAAAATAAAAATGAATTGGTTTTTGGGTATTCGAACGCCCTGGACCTTGTCCTCTGAAGAAGTTTGGAATAAGACTCACCGGGCGGCCGGTCCGGTTTTTATGATTTCGGGTCTACTGATAATCCTCACTTCTTTTATTGAACCATGTTCGAGGATTATTTTATTTATTCTAGCGATTCTAAGCCCTGTTATCGGGCTGCCGGCTTATTCTTATATTTTATTTCGCCGAGAGAAAAATAAAAAATAATTGCTCTTAGGATTACTTAAGAGTCGAAGATTAGTAAAATTACTTAAGAGTCAGAGATTGGTAAAAAAAAGAAAGCGGCTGTAAAAGTCGCTTTTTTGAGGCTGTAGCGGTGGTTGATAATTAGAGATTTATCACCACGTGACTGGCGTGTAGAATTGCGCCTAATATCATCCCTCCTAGTAGAAGGGAGAGAACAAAAATTAGGGCTTTTTTAGTAACAGATTTTTCCGGGATTCCGATAGCCATGGTATTTCCTTCGTTTGTTTTTGTTGGCTATACCTTATAATTTATGTTCCAATTTGTCAATATGTTCTTGGCGAGGGAAAGGCGCTAAAATAATAACTAAGATTATCTATTAAATTAAATTAAGATTATTTATTAAATTAAATTTGGTTGATTATTAGAACTTAATTATGTTAAAAGATTTACCCCTAGCGACCTATTTTCGTCCTAAAAATTTAGGCGAATTTGTCGGGCAAGATAAAATAGTTAGTACTAGTAGCTGGTTATATCAGGCGATTAAAAATGATCGGGTGCCGTCTTTAATATTTTGGGGGCCGCCGGGGAGCGGTAAAACTACCCTCGCTTTTATTATTGCTAAAGAAACAAAGGCGGAGTTTAAGGAGCTGAGCGCCACGGCGAGCGGGGTTAAGGATTTAAAATTAATTATTGAAGGAGCCCAAGCGGTTAGACGTCTAGGGACTAAGACTATTCTTTTTATCGACGAGATTCACCGCTGGAATAAAGCACAACAAGACGCCCTCTTACCCCAGGTCGAAAACGGGACGCTAATCCTTATCGGAGCGACTACGGAAAATCCTAGTTTTGCGGTTAATGGCGCCTTATTATCGCGGGCTAAAGTCGTCGGTTTAGAAGCGCTGGCGGCTAGTGATTTACAGACAATTATTAATCGCGCTGCGAAGAATTTAAAAATAAAACTTAGTCGCTCGGTAAGGGACTTAATCGGAAAATTTGCTAATGGTGATGCGCGTAAAGCTTTAAATATTTTAGAAAGCGCGGTCGAAGCGGTCGGCTTTAATTCGGTCGGGGAGCCGAATCAAAAGATTACGGATCAGTTGATTAAAGATATTATTAATAAGCCGAATTTACTTTATGATAAGAGTGGCGAAGAACATTATAATTTAATTTCTGCCCTTCATAAATCACTACGTGGCGGTAGCGCCGATGCGGCCGTTTATTATTTAGTTCGGATGATCGAAGCGGGGGAAGATCCGTTGTATATTGCTCGTCGTTTAATCCGTTTTGCTTCCGAAGACGTGGGCTTAGCTAATAATAGTGCCCTGATGCTCGCTACGGCCGCTTACGAGGCTTGCCAAAAAATTGGCTTACCAGAATGTGGCGTCAATTTAGCGCATTGCGTTATTTATTTAGCTAAGTCGCCTAAAAATGTTAGCGCCTATTTTGCTTATGAAAAAGCTAAGGCCGAAGTTCAGTCGTCTGGCAATTTACCGGTTCCTTTACATCTGCGTAATGCCCCGACGAAATTAATGAAAGACTTAGGCTACGCCAAAGATTATAAATATACGCCGTTAGAGGATGATTCTCGTCAAGAGTATTTGCCGACGGCGCTGAAAGGAAGAAAATTTTTGTAACTCAAAATTTTTGTAACTCAAAATTATTATAACGAAAAACGACGGCGGGGCCGTCGTTTTGATTTGTATTTAGTAAAGATTAAATCGAGGCGAAGATTAAGATTAAGATTGAGATTAAGATTGATGGGTTCCCGTCATTTATTTTTTAAATTCTGGTTGGAATTGTAAAACGTTATCTTTATTTAAGAAAGTAAAGCCTTGATAGCGAGCATCACGGTAAAGGAAAGAAAAGTATTCGTCGAGGGCTTTGTTGAGCGGATCAGCTAACCATTTATTGGGGATTGGTATGCCGTATAATCTAACGCGGGAAAGCGCTAGCCGCGCTTTTTTATCGGCAGAAACGACTCGAGCGAGGAAAGAAAAACGACCGCTGACAATTTTATGAAAATCGCCGGAGATATTTAGATTTTCCTGGTTGTTCTCAAGACGGAAATTAGTAATTATGGGATTTTTGGCTTTTTTAGTTTCACTCGCAAAAATATAATTTAGTTCCGCAGTAGTAAACGAAAATTTTTCTTGATTAGCGATTACTAGAGCTACATTAGCTTTTTCAAAGCTATCCGCCCAGACTTTATATTTAGCCGTAGCCCGGTCTTTAGCCGCATCATCGAAATTATCAGGGGGGTTATTTATTGGTTTTTGTACGGTGACTGTTTCGGTTTTTATCCGGCTAAACGGCCAAAAAGCCGCGGCCGGCGGCGCTGAGAACCAAAGAATACTAGTAATTATTATAAGAGCCAGGGTAATTTTGTTATTCATATAGCTACATTGTATTCCTTATCTTATTTTCGAGCAAATATTTTTAAAATATAAAAAATTGCGGATAGGTTTTAATTTTAAGGGAATTATTTAGGGAGGTTAGTAGGTTTGTCTATAGCGGTTTCATTTTATAATTAGTTTTGGTCCTGATATTTAGGGTTACTTCTTTTGATTTTAATCTTTAGGGTCACTGCCGCCTAGTTTATTTAAAGCGAATTTATAGCCTCGTCCCGTGAAAGTATGAATCAGGTTTCGATTATGAGGAGAGTTAAGTTTCCGGCGTAAGCTCGCTAGATGTGTTTCAATTGAGTTAGAGAAGGGGTCAGCGTTATAGTCCCAGACATGTTCCATAATTTGGTTGCGAGAAACAATTTTGCCGCGATTGAGGATTAGATATTCTAGCAAGGCAAATTCTCGCCTCGTTAGATAGAGCTCCCGCCCCGCCCGGCGCACGATTTTACTGCGGGTATTAAGAGTCAGATTATCTATTTTAAATAGTTCGCCCTCGGTTTTCGCCGGTCGTTTTAAAAGAGCGCGAACGTGCAGTAAAAGTTCGTCGAAGAGGAAGGGTTTAGTCAAATAATCATCAGCTCCGCGCAAAAAGAGATCTTCTTTGTCCGTCAGCTCGGATTTGACGGTGAGCAAGAGGACGGGGACATGTTTGTTTTCTTCGCGAATTTCGCTGAGCACGGCCGCGCCGTTCATTTTCGGCAGTAGATAATCTAAAATAATTAGGTCATAGTTACCGGTTCGCCCTAGAAAGGCGCCGCGCTCACCGTCCGCCGCCGTTTCCACTAGATATAAATTAGCTTCTAGCCCGTCTTTGAGGAATTGTCTGATGTCTTTTTCATCATCAATAATTAAAATTTTCATAGCTTAGATCCCTTATTAAGATATAAAATATTGGATATTTTAGTATTTTTAATTAGGATATTTTTATTTTATTAATGTTTAAATTATAGGGCTACGCGAATTAAAACTAGCTGAATTTTTTTTAAAGATAAAATAATATATTTTTAATTTGCTAAAAATAGACAGAGATAGTAAAATATAAACAAAGAGCCTAGATTAAGAAAGACTTGAAAAGGTTTAGAAAAGTTATGGTTAAAGCATTATCGAATCAGGAACTGAAGGGAACTAAAGATTGGTTGCCGGAGGAATTTTTAATTCGTAAGTATATTTTTGATACTTGGCGTTTGGTTTGTTTACGCTACGGTTTTGAGGAATATTTGACGCCCTTAATTGAGTCGGCCGAAATTTATCGGGCGAAATCCGGCGAAGATCTTGGCGGTAAAGAGCTCGTTACTTTTACGGACTTAGGCGGTCGGGAATTATCAATTCGGCCGGAGATGACTCCGTCGGTGACGAGAATGGTCACTAAAATTTATGCCGCGAGCCCGAAACCGTTAAAATACTTTTCCATCGCTAATTTTGTGCGCAATGAGAAGCCCCAGCGGGGTCGCAATCGGGAATTTTGGCAATTGAATTGTGATATTTTTGGCAGTGATTCTTTAAACGCTGATTTAGAAATTCTCCAACTTGCTTTAGATCTAATGTTAGAATTTGATCCGCCCCAAGATTCTTTTGTTTTATTTTTGAGTAATCGAAGCCTGATCGAGGGGGTGTTAAGCTTAAGCGGCGCGGACAGACTAGCGCCGGATAAACGTCTCTATGTAGTTCGGACTCTTGATAAATGGTTAAAATTAAACGCGGAAGATATTGAGACTCGTCTAAAGGAAGCGGGGCTTAGCCCAGAGGGGATAACTACTATTAATAAGTTCATGGCGAGTCGGCGCATCGAGGATCTTTTAAATTCCTTGCCGCGCTTAGCCGATAACCCTGGTTATCAAAAAATAAAAGATACTTTGACTAAGCTGAGTGAGCTTGGTTATGGTGATTGGATTGATTTTAATCCGGCCGTTATCCGCGGGTTTGATTATTATGATGGTTTGGTTTTTGAAGTTTTTGATAAGAATCCTGAAAATAATCGGGCGATGTTTGGGGGTGGCCGCTATAACGGTTTAGCGGAAATTTTCGGCGAGAATAATTTCCCAGCGGTTGGTTTTGCGCCTGGCGACGAAACCATCAGGCTATTTTTAGAGAGTTGGAACTTACTAGAAAAAATTAAAGACACCGAAGCGGAGAAATATTTTTTGCCGCTCTTAAGTTTTTCTCTAGAGCCGGCGCTCAGTCGCCTGGCTAAAGAATTACGCGGTCAAGGCCGGAACGTTTTAGTCGGTTTAGAGGAACAGAAAATTGGCAAAGCCCTGGAGTTCGCCAATAAGAAGGGAATAAATAAATTTGTTATTTTAGGAGCCGATGAGGCGAAGAAAGGGATTTATAAGATTAAGGACATGACGAGCGGCGAAGAATTAATTGCTAAATTTTAATTTTAATAAACTAAAAATAAAAATTTATGGAAGAGATTAAAGATGATTTTATTTCTCACGAAAAGAGAAAATTCAAATTTAGTTTAGGACGAATACTCGCCTCTTCTTTGTCGGGGTTTTTGGCCGGCATTATTGTCACGGTTATTTTTTTCTTAACGTTATTTGACTTGGCTTTAAAGTATTAATTTGGTTAGGAGTCTTAGTCTAATTTTGAATCTTAGTTTAGCTTGAAGGGGATAGCTTGATTTTCGGGTGTTCAGGGGATAGCTTGATTTTTAGGTGTTATAAGGATAGCTTGATTTTT
>JAVHRV010000045.1:0-3614 GCA_036171815.1 Patescibacteria group bacterium | reverse complement strand
CGACCTTAGCGTTATGAGTGCTACGCTCTAACCAGCTGAGCTACCCAGCCATTTCTTTTCAGCCTTTCGTGCGCCCAGCAGGATTCGAACCTACAACCCCTTGGTCCGAAGCCAAGTACTCTATCCAGTTGAGCTATGGGCGCTATAAGACACCCTGTTTAAAGGATAGTAATCCTTAAACGGGTAACTCTATTTATCTTTTTCCTTTCAAAGCCTGTTTTAGATGATAACCGGTTTTGAATTTTGCGACCTTAACGGCCGGGATAGTAATCCGCTCACTTGGCTTTTGAGGGTTAACGCCCCCGCGAGCATAGCGGACACGAGACAGAAAGGTACCGAAACCAGCGAGCGTGACCTCGCGGTCATTTTTCAGTTCCTCGATGACGGTTGTCGTTAAGACATCCAGCATCTTTTCTGCCTGTTTTTTGCTGAGACCTTCGACATCATTATGAATTTTGTCGATAAGTTGTGCCTTGTTCATATTTTTATATTTAGCCTGACTAAAGCTTATTATAAATTTAATGATGATTTAGCGAGCATATTCTGTGACCCTCATTTCTCTAATTACATTCACTTTTATCTCTCCTGGATATTTTAACTCATTTTCTATCTTTTTTGCAATATCCCTAGCCAAATTATAAGCTTTAAAGTCATCGATCTGATCTGGGTGCACAAAAACCCTAATTTCTCGGCCAGCCTGAATAGCATAAACTTTTTCGATTCCTTCGAAGGTTAAAGCGATTTTTTCTAATTCTTCGAGGCGTTGTAAGTAGTTTTCATGATTATTATCGCGGGCGCCAGGACGAGCGGAAGAAATAGCATCGGCCACTTTAACAATAACAGCGATTAAAGTCGAAGGTTTATCTTCATGATGAGTTTCAATTGGCGCGATTATTTCGGCGGGCAGGTTAAATTTTTTAGCGATGTCGCGGCCGATTTCCGTATGATTGCCTTGGACTTCGTGATCAACCGCTTTGCCGATATCATGAAATAAGCCGCCCTTTTTAGCGAGAGTAACGTCAGCGCCTAATTCTTCGGCCAGCATCGCCGCAATATGAGCGACTTCAATAGAATGTTCTAAAACATTTTGACCGTAACTCGTTCGGTATTTTAGGCGTCCTAAAATTTGAATTAATTTTGGGTCAAAGCCAGTGACCCCTACTTCGTATAGCGCCTCTTCGCCCGCCTTTTTAATATCTAACACGATATCTTTTTTAGCATTCTCGACGGCGTCTTCAATTTTAGTAGGATGTATTCGACCGTCTTTAATTAAATAGTCTAAAGTTTTTTTAGCGATATGACGGCGGATTAAAGAAAAACCCGAGACAGTAATAGCGTTAGGAGTATCATCGACGATTATTTCGACGCCAGTCATTTGTTCAATCGCCTTGATATTACGGCCTTCCCGGCCGATGATTCTACCTTTCATTTCGTCATTAGGTAAGTCGACAGTGGTCGTGGTGAGTTCGACGGTATAAGAAGAAACTAAACGTTGCATGGCTAGAGCCATAATATCTTTGGCTTTTCCCGTTAAAGTTTCTTCAGAGTTATCTTCTAGTTTTCTGACTCGAACCATCAAATCTTCGGCATTTTTTTCTTCGACATCTTTTAAAATAAGATTTTTCGCCTCCTCCTTACTTAAATTAGATATTTGTTCTAATTTAGTTTCCTGTTCTTCCTTAATAGTTTTTATGCGCTCTTTAATCTCTTGAACTTCATTAACTTTGTCATAGAGCTTTTGTTGTTTTTCCTGTAATTCTAAAAGTTTTTGGGAGAAAGCCGTTTCCCGTTGCTCTAATCTCTTTTGGAGATTGTTGATGTCATTGCGACGCTCGCCTTCTTCTTTTTTAGATTCGTCGATGATTTTCAAAGCACGATCTTGAGCTTTAAGTAAAAGATCTTTTTCTTTGATTTTAGCTTCGCTAATTAGTTTGTCCGCTTTTTCTGCGGCATTGCTGATTTTGGAGCTGGCTGATTTTTTATAGAATAAATAGCCAATAAAAAAACCACCTATCGCCAAAATCACGTACACTACGTAATTAAGGTATTCCATATAAAGATGGTCTGCCGAGGAATTAGCTAGAGCTAATATTAAATTTTAAGAAAAACACACCGAAAATAAGCGGTATTTATTTTAAAGATGAGGATTGTTTTGATTTTTTTGCTAATTTTAAGTTAAAAATCACTTGATGCATAAACGATTAATCTATAAAATAAAGGTCTAATACTAACAAGAAACGGTGGCTGTCCTTAGAATAATTCCTGAAAACAGACTTAGTTAATAAATGAATTATTGATTATACTCTAGCAGGTAATCTAATCTTTGTAAAGTTTTTTTAATTGACTAAAGGAGAAAAATAAAGTAATATTAAAGCAAAGTACAAATAATTATTCGATATTTTTGGTTTTTTTATTTTTAAATGATCACTTTTTTATGAATATTACGGAACTAGCTCGGATTTTACGGATTTCACCGCAAGAACTACGCGATTTATTGCCGCAGCTCGGTTTTGCTATTGGGCAAAAGGCGATAAAAGTTGACAATAATACGGCGAAAAAGATTATTAAAGATTGGCCATATTTACGGCGCGAATGGGAACAAAAAAAAATAGCAGCAGAGATTAAGAAGCAGGATGAGGTTTTGCCTAAAGAAAGAAAGACTATCTCCGTGCCAAGAGTTTTGACGGTGCGCGTCTATGCCGAAATTGCTGGTATTCCGATTAATCGGGTTTTGGCTGAACTCATGAAGAACGGGGTCTTTACTTCAATTAATGAAAAAATTGATTTTGATACGGCCGTTATTATCGGTGAGAATTTAAATCTTGATGTTCAGCCCGCTAAAGAGGATCTCGATAACAGCGAAAAAGAAGATAGAAAATTAGCCGATATTTTAGCTAACGAAGCGGATGGTGATTTAAAAGATCGGCCGCCAGTTATTGTCGTGATGGGACACGTTGATCACGGCAAGACTAAGTTACTAGATTCTATCCGAGAAACTAATGTGATGGGTGGTGAAGCAGGAGGAATTACGCAGCATATTGGCGCTTATCAGATAACGAGAAAAGGACGAGTCATTACTTTTATTGATACGCCGGGACACGAAGCTTTTACGGCCATGCGGAGCCGAGGCGCTAAAGTGGCAGATATTGCGATTTTAGTTGTAGCGGCTGATGATGGCGTTAAACCACAGACCATCGAAGCTTTTCGAATAATTGAAGCCGCTAAAATTCCTTATCTGGTCGCGATTAATAAAATTGATAAACCAGCGGCTGATGTCAACCGAACTAAGCAAGAATTATCGACGCAATTAAATATTTCTCCAGAAGATTGGGGCGGAAAAATTATTTGTGCGCCAATTTCGGCTAAAGAAGGCACGGGGATCGAAGAGCTATTAGATATGGTTCTTTTGGTCGCCGAGACTGAGGGGGCGAGTTTACGGGCTAATCCAGAAGCGGCAGCGGCTGGAACAGTAGTTGAATCAAATGTCGATAAGACGGCTGGACCGCTAGCAACTATCTTAGTTCAAAATGGCACTCTGCGCATTGGTGATCAGCTTTGTTTCAATCAGGTTATTTATGGAAAAGTTAAATCTTTAAAAAATTATCAAGGGTTGG
>JAVHRV010000044.1:0-3624 GCA_036171815.1 Patescibacteria group bacterium | reverse complement strand
TATCTTTAAAACATTCTTCTAAATAATAAAAACCGGATTTAGAACCGAAGACAGAAAACCAGGGCGTCCAAATATGCGCCGGGTAAATTAGAAAGCGAGAATCGATGTTTAGGATTAGAGCAACTAAGTCCGGCGCCTTTATTCCTAGAATCGGCCGACCGTCGCTTTTAATATTAAAACGCTGATCAAGCTGCCGGTTAAGTTCGGCTACAGCCTTTAAACTAGGCGCGTGAATTACTAGATGCAAGCGCCTAACTTTTTCCCCATCCTTATATATTAAAGATACTTCCGTACTTAAAATAAACTTAATCTTATTATCAGCCGCCGTTTTAAGTTTATAAAGCCCTGCCCCGGCGCTTATTTCCTCTAACTCGTCCTCCAGAGACGCCAACCAAGCCGGATAAGTAAAATCGCCAGTCGCAATAATATCAACGCCTTTACTCCGACAAACCCGATCAATATTTGCCAGAGTAAGTTGAGGGGAACAGGCGCGAGAATAACGGGAATGGATATGAAGATCAAGAATTTGTTGCATAAAAGCTAACTAATTATAATCTTGGTTCAAAATATTTTCCGCTATTTGTAATTCCTCTAAACTATTAATACCCATCGCCTCAACCGGACCGATACTAGCCGTTTTAATCTTTTGTTGTTCGTCAACGGCGATTTTTATCATATCGGTCAGATAATATTCTTTCTGCTGGTTATGGTCAGTCAAACGATCAATATTTTTAAAAAGCCACTCTTTATTAAAACACATAAAGCCACTATTTACTTCCGAAATCAACTTTTCCTCATCGCTGGCATCTTTAAATTCTCTAATTTCCGCTACCGCGCCGGCGGGATTACGCAAAATCCGTCCCCAATGATAAAAATTATGAAACCAACCGCTAAAATCCGGCAAAGTCGCCGGCATAATAGTGACCGTTTCTGGATCGGACTTGGCTAAATTTTTTATTGATTCCGATTTTAAAAAAGGATGGTCACCGTAAAGAACAATAATATTTTCAGGAGCTTCTTTTTTTTGAGCGAGTACAGCGCGCGCACAAGCCACAGCGTGACCAGTCCCTAATTGTTTATCCTGAATTATATATTCCAAATTATAATCAGAAAGAGTCGCACTGATTATCTTTTGATTGTCAGGAGACACAACTACTAATGGTCGCTGATCCAGACCGGAGTTAACCACAGAATCTAATAAATATTTAATCATCGGCCGACTTTTTAGATCAACCAAGACTTTTGGCAATTCGGAGTTCATCCGCGCCCCCTTGCCGGCCGCTAAAATAACGATACGGAGCATAAGATTATCGATAAGTTTGAGCCTCATCACTAGGCTAAACAGAAACTAATAATAAAAAGGGATTATTAAAATCACTATTTATCTTAGCATTTTTATTACTCAGAAGCAAACAGACTATTATGATATATTTTATTTAATATAAGCTAAAATTTTGTCTTTAATTTCCTTAACTTTCTGTTCAGCGACGTTTAAACTTTTAGCTTCAGCGTAAATCCTAATTATCGGCTCAGTATTAGACGAACGCAGATGAACCCAAGAATCCGCCCAATCAATTTTCAAGCCATCAATATCTGTTATTTTAAGTCGACCATCATCTTCTAAGCTCCGGCCTTCATAGTCATGTTTTATTTTTGACAACAACTCAGCTAAATTTAAATACGAGCCTAATTCTAATCTGTCCTTAACCATAAAATATTCCGGCAACTCTTGGCGTAACTCCGATATTTTCTTATGCTCTTTCGCCAAATGAGTTAAAAATAAAGCAATGCCAACGAGCGCGTCTCGGCCATAATGCAGTTCCGGATAAATAATCCCCCCGTTCCCTTCGCCGCCAATGACGGCTTTTATTTCTTTCATTTTTCTTACAACATTAACCTCGCCCACCGCGGACGCCTGATATTCTCCCTGATACTTTTCCGTAATATCTTTTAAAGCTCGTGAAGAAGATAAATTGGAAACTGTTGATTTATTATATTTATTATTTAATTGATTATCGGCTTGATTATCTACTTGACTGGCTGAACGACTCTCAGTCGAAATATTAATCGTTTCAAAATTTTTTAAGACATAGTCAGCCACGGCGACTAAAGTATACTCTTCGCCCAACATTTCTCCCTTCTCATTAATAAAAGCCAAGCGGTCAACATCCGGATCGACGACGATTCCTAAATCCGCTTTCTCTTGCTTAACTTTATCCATAATCTGTATTAAATTTTCCGCTAAAGGCTCCGGTTGATGAGCAAATTGTCCATTCGGTTCACAATTTAATTCGACAACATTATTAACGCCCAGAGCTTTTAATAATTCTGGAACAATCATGCCGCCTACCGAATTAATACCATCGACCACTATTTTAAAATTACGCTTAGCAATTATCTTTTTATCAACCAAAGCCAACTTCAAAATTTTCCGAAGATGCTCGGCCGCCAGATAAGGATTAAAAAGATAAGTTCCTAATTTTTCTTCGCTCACGAAATCAAAATTATCTTGCTCGGCGAGTTGAATTAGAATCTCGCCATCGTCTGGCGACAAAAATTCCCCTTGAGAATTTAATAATTTTAAAGCATTCCAGCCTTGGGGATTATGAGAAGCTGATAAAATCACCCCTCCTTGCGCCTTTTCTTGAATAACGGTCATTTCGACAGTCGGTGTAGACGCCATTCCTAAATCAATAATATCAATTCCTTGACCGAGAAGTGTGCCGATGACTAAATTCTTCACCATTTCTCCGGAAATTCGAGCGTCACGACCAATAATTATTTTTGCTTTCTGATCATAATTATTTTGTTTAATAAAAATGCCAAAAGCCGCCGTAAATTTTACAATATCCGGTGGCGTCAAATTTTCTCCCGAAACTCCACCAATCGTACCACGGATGCCAGAGATTGATTTTATAAGAGGCATAAATTAAAAAATAAGAGGAATGCTCTTATTTTACATCTATTTTCTAATGACTACAAATAGTTTAATATTCTAATTTCAATCTAAAATACCATGAAATAAACCTCTGAAAAAAACCGATGTTTTACCAATTAAAAAACACCATTGTTCTGGCGGCGACCTACTTTCCCAGGGCTCAGGCCCAAGTATCATCGGCGCTGGAGGGCTTAACTTCTGAGTTCGGAAAGGGATCAGGTGTGACCCCTCCGCTCAAACCACCAGAACAATGGTGTCTTTTATATAGACCCCATTAAGAGCCGAAGCCGCTAATGGGTAACCATTGTAAATTAATGTCTCGTAAAGATTCAAAATACTTAAAAATAAAAGTGTGGGAAAATCAAATGACTTATTAGTACCGCTCCGCTCAATCCCTTACGGGACTTACACGTACGGCCTATCAAGGTTATATTCTCTAACCAGTCTATGAAACCTAATCTCAGAGACAGCTTCGCGCTTAGATGCTTTCAGCGCTTATCTTAACCGAAGGTAGCTACCCTGCAATGCCCTTGGTAGAACAGCAGGTACACTAGAGCTTCGTCCTTCCCGGTCCTCTCGTACTAAGGAAGGGCCTCTTCAAGTTTCCACGACCACAGTGGATAGGAGACCGACCTGTCTTACGACGGTCTGAACCCAGCTCGCGTGCCGCTTTAATGGGCGAACAG
>JAVHRV010000043.1:0-3766 GCA_036171815.1 Patescibacteria group bacterium | reverse complement strand
CTGGCCTCGATAGCATTAGCCAGTAAATTAGTGATAATTTGTCCGAATTTTACCACGTCGCCGTAGAGCTTTATTTGACCGGTCGCGGAAAAACTAATTAAAACATTGGCTTGTCTAGCCTTATAAGCTAATATCTGAATGATTTGTTCAATTTCTTCATTAATCAAGAAGACGCCGAGATTACTTTCCTTTTGAATTTGTTTTTTAATACCGCTAATTAAATTTTCCATGCGATGAGTCGCTAGAAGAGCCTGATTTAAATAAGATTTGGCATTTAGTACAGTACTGTCCGCCTGGCCGTGGACTTGTTCTAGGTTGAGAGAAACGGCAGTTAAAGGATTAATTAAATCATGGAAAATTCCTGAAGATAAACGTCCAAACTCCGCTAAACGGTATAATTGGTTTATTTTTTCGGCTTCGATTTGGCGTAGTTTGGCCGTTCTTTCGGCCACTTTTATTTCCAGCGAATCCCGTTCTTCTTTTAATTCCGCCTCGCTCTGTCGCGCTCTAGCTAGAGCCTGTTTAATGCCCCGAGCAAAAAGCCAAGCGATAATCGCGATAATCATTAGCAGGACGGAGTAGACAACGGCATCGGCGATTTCGGTTTTTTGATAACGCCAATAATTTTGGATAGATAAGTAACCTTTGGCTTGCCAGTCAGTCAGTAAAATTAAAAAAATAGAAATTAGACTTGTACTTATCAGC
The DNA here is from genome assembly GCA_036171815.1 of Patescibacteria group bacterium. GTDB lineage: Bacteria > Patescibacteriota > Patescibacteriia > Patescibacteriales > UBA12465 > UBA12465. The sequence continues at coordinate 3,061 of JAVHRV010000043.1, read as the reverse complement.
GCTAAACGAGCGCTTAATAAAACGCCGGAGAGGGTTATGATAAGGACGGCCAAGAGAAGCCCGGCCGGTAAGTCCGTCCCCCAAACGCTAAAAGAATAGAACATCGGTAGGGCATAAGTTATAATTAGTAAACTAGAGGCTAGCTTTCCGTAATTTTGTTTAGATAGCCAAAAAAGAATAATAAAAAAACTTAAAATTAATAAAGTAGTCCATAGGGGTAACCCAGTTTCTTCAGTATAAATAAAATAGTCGCTAATTCTCACTAGATTGATTATGGCAAAAGCGATTATTGAGTAGACCAAGAGGAGGTTAAGAATTTTTTCTCGGCGATTTTGATCATCATCGATATTGTTTGAAGAAATTAGATTTTGCCATTTTTGTTTTAAGTCCATATTATTTTTAGGTTCATATTAAATAAAAGCGCTTTCGGACTAAAGTCCTAATGCGCTTGTTAGTTAGTTACGCCAGGGAGTACCAGGGTTAAGGGCGGCCGCTAAAAGCATCGTTAACACGGCGTTTATTTTTAATTGATGGCGCGGCGAAATTATTTTTGATTTTTTGTTCATAAAAATAAGATATTTGAAGACGGGAGTATTTATTTGAGGGCTGGTAGAGGGTAGAGCAATATCGACCTAGAATCGGCAGTTTTTGTTTATTAGTCGCTCAACTCAAGGCGGCGGGAGATTACTAACTGCCAATTTATTGCTACCAATTAGTTTAGCAAGGTCGAAATAAATGAAATTTAAATTTTTTTTAAATTATTCTTTAATTAAATTTAAAAAATTGCCCTGATTATTTTTGGGTATCTATTTTATAACCGCGGTTAGAAACAGTAAAAATAAATTTTTGTTTTTCGGTTTCTAGTTTTTTTCTGAGATTTCTGATATGGACTTCGATAGTATTAGAAAAAGGGTCGGCATTTTCGTCCCAGACATGTTCCATTATCTCTTGGCGAGTCATAATTTTACCTTTATTTTTTAGTAGATATTCTAATAGAGAGAATTCTTTAGTAGAGAGGATTATTCGCTCGCCGTCTTTTAGGACTAGAAATTTATCAGGGTCAAGTTCTAAATTATTAAGGGTTAAGAGCGGTGACTGCCAATCTCTCGGCCGCCGTAAGATGGCCTTTATTCTGGCCAAGAGTTCGGATAAGGCGAAAGGCTTAGTCAGATAGTCATCGGCGCCTAAATTTAATAAGTCGGTTTTATCGGCGAGTTCAGAATGGACAGTTAACACCAAAATTGGCGCGTTTATTTTTTCAGCGCGCAGTTTATTAATTATTTCTCGGCCGTTTAATTGCGGGAGATTATAATCTAAGATAATCAGATCGTAGTCGTTAGTGGCGGCTAAGAAGTAACCACGCTCGCCGTCTTTAGCGACATCAACGACATAGCCGGCTTGTTTTAGGGCTAGCTTGATAGGTCTGATAATATTACTATCATCCTCAGTTAAGAGTAGACGCATATTTTTAGTTTATGTTTTTATTTTAGCGGAGATTAAAACTCTAAACAAGGCTTTGTCCTTGTTTATTATATAAAATGGTTAATAAATAAGATCTAAATTTTTAATAAATAAAAAATAAAGATTCCCTTGTTTTTCGACTTAATTAGAGTTAAGATATGGATAATATGTTTGGGAAATTTTTCAAAAACAACCGTAATAATCCTTATACTAAATCTTGGCAAGAGAAGGGTGATAACCCGTTTCCTATCCAAAGCGGGCATTTTAGTTTTGGCGGGTTAAAGGATTCTTTTTATCATACTGATTGGGCGGAAGGAGCGTTTTTAGCCGACGCCAGCCATAAAGAAATTCTTAGCTATTCTTTTAATTTTAATCAGTTAAAATATTTTATTTTTTGGGGTCTTATTCTCTTATTTGTTCTGGTCGGTCGTTCCTTTTGGTTGCAAGTTGTTAAAAATGATTATTATAGTTTATTGTCGGAGCATAACCGTTCTCGAATAGAGGTTATCGAACCTAAGCGGGGGATCATCTATACCCGTGATTTTCAGCCTTTAGTGCGTAATAAGGCTAATTTTGTCTTATATTTTAAACCGATAGACTTACCTAAAGACGAATTACGCCGTGATTATATTTTGCGTCAGATCAGTTATGTCCTGGAAGGAAAATCGAAAGCAATTTCTTCTAATAATCTGCAGAGCGCGTCTGATTCGTTAAAGATAGATTTTGATAATGCTACTTTTTATAAATTAAAAGAGACTCTGTCTTCGGTAAAAATTGGTTCTTTAGAATCATATCAACCACTTTTTGCTGCGGATAATATTGAATACGAAAAAGCTATGTTAATAGCTCTAGAGTTGCCTAGTTGGCCAGGAGTTTTTTTATCTAACAAGATACGACGAGAATATCTATCGCCGCTGAGCACTTCCAGTCCAGTCGTTATGTCGGAAAATAGTTTGGCCCATGTTTTAGGCTATACCGGAAAAATTAGTCCAGTCGAGCTGGCTGAATCAAAGTTTGATTATTCACCTATCGATTATATTGGTAAAATGGGGGTGGAATATTCTTGGGAAAAAGAATTGAAGGGCACTCCAGGCCAAAAGGCGATTGAAGTAGACGCGCTTGGTCGCCAGAAGAAAACTATTAGCGAAACGGCGGCTATAGACGGTTCGAATTTACAACTCACGATTGATTCTAAATTACAACAAAAAGTCGAGGAGGTCACTCAGGCTTATTTAAAGAAAGCTAATTTACATCGGGCGGCTGTCATAATCATTAATCCTAATAACGGAGAAATCCTTTCTCTTTTGAGTTTACCGGCCTACAACAATAATTTATTTGCTAAAGGTATTAGCCAGGAAGAGTATAATCAGTTTTTAATCGATTCTGATCGTCCTTTATTTAATAGGGCGGTGAGTGGTGAGTTTCCTTCAGGTTCGATTATCAAACCAATCTTTGCCGCCGGAGCCTTGGCTGAGGGGATCATTAATGCTAACACCAGTTTTTTCAGTAGTGGCGGCTTACGAATCGGCGAATGGTTTTTTCCTGACTGGAAAGCCGGCGGCCATGGTCAGACTGATGTTAAAAAAGCTTTAGCTTGGTC
>JAVHRV010000042.1:0-3792 GCA_036171815.1 Patescibacteria group bacterium | reverse complement strand
TATTAACGCGCCGATTCAGGGCACGGCCGCCGATATTATTAAACTAGCGATGATTAAAATAGCGACGCTCATTAGCGACGCGCCGACAGAAATTCGCCTCCTCCTGCAAGTACACGATGAATTGATTTTTGAAATAAAAAAAGATAAACTAGACTACTACGCTCCGAAGATCCAAAGTATTATGGAAAGCGTCTTGAAATTACGAGTACCGATCAAAGCCGAAATAAATCAAGGTGATAATTGGGGCGATTTAAAATAATTAAAATTAATCAACCACTCAAAAAATAATTTTAGACTTTACACCCTTATGCTCCCGCAGCAAATATTTAAAAAATTAAATCAACAAAAAATCGCTATTTTAGGCTTAGGTTTAGAAAACCGAGCTTTAATTGAGCTTTTAGACGCTAAAAAAATAAACACGACTCTCACTATTTGCGATGCCCGCCCTCGAGCGCTCCTAAAATTACCCGCCACAAAATATCTTAAATTATCCTATCAGCTCGGAGCGGGGTTTAATTATAATTTAGATAAATTCGATATTCTTTTTCGATCACCGGGCTGGCCGACCGCTTGTCCGGGAATTCAACAAGCCCTCAATAATAAAAAAACTGAACTGAGCAGCCCGCTCAATTTATTTTTTCAGCTTTCTCCCAGCCAAAATATTATTGGCGTCACCGGTACCAAGGGCAAAGGAACGACGGCCAGCTTAATTTATAAAATTCTCCAAGAGGCCAAACAACGTGTTTGGTTAGGCGGCAATATCGGCGTCGCCCCCCTATCTTTTTTACTAAAAATAAAAAAAACCGACTATGTTATTCTAGAACTATCCAGTTTCCAATTAGAAGACCTAAAATATTCTCCTCGTTTCGCTATTATCACTAATTTATTTAAAGAACATCTCGCGGCCGCCGATCCTAATAATCCTAATTTCCACGCTTCAATTAATAATTATTGGCAAGCTAAATTAAATATCGCTCGTTTTCCCGACAACCACTACTTATTAATCAATCAAGCCTTACGGGCACGAATAGCTAAAAATAATCTAGGAGATAAAACAAAAAAAATCATTTATTTCGGCACGAGTGCCCTAAAAACTCAACTTAATGGTTATTATAATCAAGAAAATATCGGAGCGGCCGTGACGCTCGCTCAACTTTTAAAAATAAAAAAATCGATTTACGAAAAAACAATCGCTAATTTTCAAAATCTAGAACATCGTCTAAAATTAGTCGCTGAAAAATCGGGCGTCCGGTATTATGACAATAGCTTCTCGACTACTCCGGAAAGCAGCTGCCTCGATCTTCAATCTTTTACCGAACCAATTATTCTCATCGGCGGCGGGGCCGACAAAGGCGCCAATTTTTATCCTTTCGCTCAAACTATCAAAAAAAAGGTAAAATTATTAATCCTGTTACCGGGCGCTGGGACAATTCGCTTAAAAAAAGCTCTGGAAAAAAATGCTTATCCTAAACATAAATATTATGAAGCGCCAAATATGCTTACCGCAGTCGCTCGAGCTAAAAGAGCAGCGGTTAACGGCGACGTAGTCTTACTCTCAACGGCTTGCGCGAGCTTTGGCTTATTTCAAAATTACAAGGAACGCGGTCTACTTTTTCAAAAATATGTCCGAGAGAATAAATGATACTAAAAAAAATATCATCGGGGTTTTTGATTCCGGTCTTGGTGGCCTGACTATCTTTAAGTATTTTCTCAAAGATCTGCCCAATTATAATTATATTTATCTGGGCGATAGCGCCCGCCAGCCCTACGGCGAAAAATCAGCCGTAACGATTTACGAGTATACGAAAGAAGCCGTTGATTTTTTATTTTCCGCTGGCTGTGAACTAGTCATCCTCGCCTGTAATACCGCTTCGAGCCAAGCTCTGCGCCGCTTACAACAAGAATATCTGCCGACGAATTATCCGCGACGACGGATCCTTGGCGTTATCCGTCCGCTCGCCGAAAGCGCCACCCAAGATAAATCCCTAAAAACGATAGGAGTAATTGGTACTAAAGCAACGATTAACTCTCACGCCTACGCCACGGAAATTAATAAATTAGATAAGACAATAAAAATAATCGAAGCGAGCACCCCCTTGCTCGTCCCCTTGATCGAGGAGGGCTGGGACAAAAAACCAGAAACAAAAATGATCTTAAAAAAATATTTACACCCCCTCAGAACTAAACAAATCAAAGCGCTAATTTTAGGCTGTACTCATTACCCATTCTTATATAAACAAATTAAACAAATTCTCGGCCACCGAATAAGCTTGCCCCAGCCGGGAGAAATCATCTCTACCAGTCTTAAAGTTTATCTCAGTCGTCATCCCGAATTAGGGATTACTGAAAATCACCGGCCCCAACTGAAGTATTATACGACTGATAACCCAGAACAATTTAAAAAATTAGGCGAAAAATTTTTAGAAAGAAAAATTACTAACTTAGCCCAAGTTTCGATAAGTGAACTTAAATTATGATTATTTTACTACACGGCGCCGATACTTTTCGGTCTAAACGCTTCCTGCGTGATCTAAAGAACAAATTCACTAAAGATGTCGATCCAACAGAAAACAGCCTCGATTTTATTGATGGCCAGAATACGACGATTAGAGAAATAAACGAAAAAATAAATACCGGCTCCCTGTTCGTCAAAAAAAGATTAATCGTGGTGGAAAATATTTTTAAAAATAAAAAAGACCAAATCTTCACGGAATTAGACGATCTATTAAAAAAAATTCCTAGCGGCGAAAATAATATTATTATCTTTTGGGATGAGGAAATAAACTCGACGGACAAATCATTTAAAACAAAGGCTAAAAAATTACTGGCTTTCTTAATGCAACAACCTTATTCCCAAGAATTTAAAACTTTAAGTGACGGCCAACTCCTTACTTTTATTAAAAAAGAGGCGGCGGCTTATCATAAAGAGATTGACGCGACCGCGGCCTTACGTTTACTAAACCTCACTAGCAGCGACCCCTGGATAATCGCCTCAGAAATAAAAAAATTAGCTTTTTGCGGCGACCATAAAATAATTAATCTCGCCGCCGTCAATGAAATGGTCACGGGTTCTTACGACGAAAATATTTTCGGCCTGACCGACGCTTTAAGCGCTAAAAATAAAAAATTAGCTCTCGCTTTATTAGAGGAGCAGTACGCCGCTGGCCTAAGCGATGAATATCTAATCACCATGCTTATCCGCCAATTTAAAATACTCTGGCAGATTAGAGACGCCCTGGATAAAAAAATAAATCCCGCCCTCCTCGCCAGTCGACTAAAACTTCACCCCTTCGTCATCAAAAAGGGTCTGCTGCAAGCTAAGAATTTTGACAGTCCGAGCCTTAAAAAATATTTAAATAATTTAATTCGCTTAGACTTCTTAAATAAAAATAGTCAGGCGGATATTAAAACCGAACTGAACCTATTAATTGCCAACTTATAATTAGTCGCTGCTTGCTTTTTTATTTATTATTTGATATATTTTTTTCAGTTAAAAATTGGGCAATTAGCTCAGTTGGTTAGAGCGCAACACTGATAATGTTGAGGTCGGAGGTTCGAGTCCTCCATTGCCCACCTCAGCCACTTTCTTGAGCGGAGAGCTGGTAATTAACATAATTATAGCGGGATAGAGCAGTTGGCAGCTCGCTAGGCCCATAACCTAGAGGTCGTCGGTTCGAGTCCGACTCCCGCAACTTAATTTTAACAACAAAATTTTCAAGCCTCGGTAGCTCAGTGGTAGAGCAAAGGACTGAAAATCCTTGTGTCGTCAGTTCGATTCTGACCCGGGGCACA
>JAVHRV010000041.1:0-16973 GCA_036171815.1 Patescibacteria group bacterium | reverse complement strand
AGTATAGCATTTTTTATTTCTTGGATATTGATTGGATCGACCAGTAATCCGTTATAACCATCAATAACGGCGTCTTCGACCCCGCCGGCTCGCCCGGCGATAACCGGGGTAGTACTTAAATTAGCTTCTAAATAAACTATGCCGAATCCTTCAAAATCTCCCTCAATATCGCGCGCCGGCATCACAAAAATATCACACAATTTCAACCAAAGCCATTTTTTATTTTCACTTAAAGATCCTAAGAAAATAATTTTTTGAGCCAGACGTTCGGGCACCATTTTCTTTAGATAATATTCATCAGTTCCGGCCCCCGCAATAAAATAGACTAAGTTACCAATTTCTTGATCAGTCATTTCCTCTAGTGCCCTAATGGTCATATCCATTCCCTTGCGCCGGACTAATCTCGCTAAGGTAAAAATAATTTTTTGGGAGTCTAGATTATATTGAAGTTTTAGATCACTGATGTCACTCGGCGTGATAATTGGGATATTAGTGGTTACTCCCGGATTAACGACGGCAATTTTCGACTCTAATTCCGGATAAGCTTCAATAGTTTTTTGGGCGACGTAGCTATTAGCGCAAATTATTTTATCAGATTTTTTTAAAATCAGGTGGCTAATAAATTTTTTTCGGGATGATTTTAGAGCATAGCTCAAATCCATCCCATGGAGAAATACAGCATATTTAATTGGGTTAAAAAAAGATAAAAGATAAGCGACTGTGCCGAGCGGTAAAATCTGGCCGACTAAAACATAGTCTATTTTACTCCGTTTTAATTTCCGCCCTAAAGCTCCAAAAGATAGCCACCAAGAAAAAAAACCTTTTTTATTATCTAATTCTCCCTGATTATTATCCAAGATTGATAAATCTTCGCCGATCGGCCAATTACTGACTAAGTGGCCATAATAATTAGCTATGCCGCCGTGCGTGGGCGGAAATTCTAAAGTTATCAGTAATGTTTTCATAGATTTTTTGTTAATCGGTCTAGATTTCTGGAATTTTGTTCCCCCTAAATGATTGATAAATGCTAACAATATCCGTTCGTTTAAATCCTCCCAAAAGAAATAAAGTAATAAAATAAAGAAAAGCGCCCAGAATAGTAGTTAAAAAAATATTGAGATAGCCTTGCCCCGCTAAAATAAGGAGGCCCATAATAATTGAGGATAATAAAGCTTTCGCAAAAATAGTGAGATTTTTTTTAATCTGATAGCGAATAATTTTTTTGACTATCCGCAGGCCTAAAATAAACATTAATAAATTAGTTGCTAAGACGGTCAGGCTCGCTCCTAAAGCCTGGAAACGGGGGATCAGTAAAAAATTAAGGGCGATACTGACTATTGTTACGATGGCGATATTTCTCGTATTTTTTTTCTGTTCATCACAGGCATTAAGTAAAGAGCCGATCGGAAAATTAATAAAAATAAATAATAAAGATATAATAGAAATACGCAGCGGCCAAGCAGCGCCGTCATAACCTTCTTTAAAAAGTAGAACTATTTTATCAGCGAGAACTATCGCACCAATAATTATTGGCAAAGAGATTATAATTAGATAGTTCATCGCTCTTTCAAAAGAAATCGCTAGTTGTTCGCGATTACTATGCCAATAAGCGCTCATGGCTGGATAAAGCGAGGCGGTAAAAGCGGCGGGCAAGAATTGTAAGGCGAAAATTATTTTAAAAGCTACTTGGTATAAACCTACTTGGACGTCGCCGGCTAGTATTGAGAGAATTATTGCGTCTAAATAAGTATAGAGTCTCTGAAAAACCGCATAGACAGCAAAAGGCCAACTAATAAAGAGGATTTCTTTAATTATAGCCGGGTTATAATGAAAGCGGAAAGCTTGCCCTAGATATTTTTTTAAGATTATTCCGGAATAACTAAAATTATAAAGACTAGCACCGGCGAGAGCCGCCATCGCCGGAATTAAGCCGCCCCCTAAAAGAAGGGCGCCATAACCGATAGTTAGAACGATTAACTGATAAACCACGGAGGAAATACTTTCATATTTTAGATTATGAAAGCCCCTGATAACCGCGAAAAAAGTACTCGTAAAAGAGTCTAAAACCATGGAACAGGCCGAAATATAAACTAAAGAGCGCGTCAGATGATCATAGGGTAGAAAATTTATTAAAATCACTACTACGCCGGCGGCGATGAGCGAGAGAGGAATTTTAAGAGTTAAAACATTCCCTAAGAGAATTCCGGCTCGCTCTTTATTTTTAGCGATTTCTCGAGTCAATATATTGGCGAAACCCAAATCAATCAAAATAGAAAAAATGGTGGTAAAAGAAATTGCTAGATAGTATTTGCCTAAACTAGCCGGTCCGACATAACGGGCTAAAAGAGTAAAGTAAGTAAAAGAAATTATTTTTTGGAGAATTAAAGCTAAAGTTAAATAAGATGTATTTTTAGCAATATTGTCAATTTTATTCATATCTTGTAGTTCTGTGGTCTAATTATAACAACTCTTGATTAAATTTAAAAGTTATGATAATATCATCTTATCATAAAATAATCATAAATTATAATAATAAAAATTTTATTAATAATCAATAAAATTTTTTTATTTGCTAATTAACGGACTAGTATGAAAAAAGAGATCCATCCTAAATATTACGCAAATTGTAAGGCTTCTTGCGTTTGTGGTCAAACTTTTTTAACCGGCTCAACTGAACCGGAAATTAAGGTTGAGTTATGTTCCGCTTGTCACCCTTTCTATACCGGCAAACAAAAATTAGTGGATACGGCTCGTCGAGTTGAGAAATTTACGGCTAAAATTAGCGCTAAAGATAGCGTAGCTAAGGATAAGAAAGGTAAAAAAGTCAAACGAGCAGAACGGGCGGAAATTAGAGCTAAAAAAGAAGTTGTGGTTAAAACTAAAGATTTAAAGAAAATATCTCAAGTAAAATTAAACAAAAAATAGCTTTTAAGAAACAATCAGTTTTTCATTATTTAGTTAGAGTATGTTAAAATAATGATAGTCAGACTGATTGTTTTTTATTATTAAAATCTTATCGAAATGATCAACCGCAATAACTATAAAATACAAGATAAATATGTATGAAGATATCAAAATAAAATTCGCTGATTTAGAGCAAAAACTAATGGATCCGAAACTGGCCAGCAATCAGAAAGAATTAATTAAAGTTTCACAAGAGCACTCGGCCCTAAAAAAGGCCATAGCGCTAATTTTAGAATTGGAAAAGATAGCTGATAATATCAAACAAAACAACGAAATAATTACTAATGAAAACGGCGAACTTAAAGAAATGGCCCAAAGTGAATTAGCTGACTTAGAGTCGCGTTCTGAAAAAATTAAAGACGAGTTAGAGGAAGAAATACATCCCGCCAGCCCTAATGACAAAAAAAATACTATTTTAGAAATTCGAGCCGGAACGGGGGGTGATGAAGCTGCCTTGTTTGCTGGTGATTTATTCCGAATGTATTCTCGTTATTCAGAAAGAAAAGGCTGGAAACTAGAATTAATAAGCTCAAGCGTCATTGGCATTGGTGGTTTTAAAGAAATAATCTTCTTGGTTAAGGGCGCTGGGGCTTACGGTTTATTAAAATTTGAAGCAGGCACACATCGAGTTCAGAGGGTACCAGAAACCGAAAAACAAGGCCGAATTCATACCTCAACCGCCACCGTCGTGGTTTTACCTGAAGCGGAAGAAGTCGATGTCGAAATAAAACCAAACGATATTCGAATTGACACTTTCTGCTCTAGTGGACCGGGCGGCCAAAGTGTTAATACGACGTACTCCGCTATTCGAGTTTTGCATATTCCGACCGGCCTGATTGTTAGTTGCCAAGATCAAAAATCTCAACACCAAAATAAAGAAAAAGCTCTCCAAGTCCTACGTTCTCGCCTTTTAGCCAAACAAGAAGACGAGCGGCGTCAAGCTAATTCTAGTACTAGAGAAATGCAGGTGGGCGCCGGCGACCGAGCGGATAAAGTTAGAACTTATAATTTTCCTCAAGACCGAGTAACCGATCACCGAATTAATATCTCCTGGCACAGCATTACTAGAATTATGGACGGCGAAATAGAAGAAATTGTCAGTGAATTAAAAAAAACCGCCAAACGGGAAACAAATATAAATAAATAAATTTTGACGTTAAAATTTGTTCCCGATAGAAGCAACCAGATAAGATGTCGATACTAAGTAAAAAAACATATACTGTCAGTCTAATTTTCAAAGAATCTTCCCTGCCTCGCTTAGAGACAGAAATCTTGATGGCCTTTTTATTACATAAAAATCGCGAGTTTATTTTAACTCATCCGGAGACTAAAATATCTCCAGTTTTATACAAAAAATTTAAAATTTTAGAAATCAAATGTCTCAAGAATTGGCCGGTGGCTTATTTAACTCTAAAAAAAGAGTTTTACGGTTTAAATTTTAAAGTTAGTCCGACGGTATTAATACCGCGCCCAGAAACAGAATTATTCGTTGATAACATTATCAACTTAATTAAGAGCCAGGATATTAAGGTCAATAATTTTAATCAATCTTTGCCTGGCGAATTAACCATTATCGACGTCGGTACTGGTTCGGGAGCCATTATTATTGCGGTGGCTAGCGAACTTAGACGTCTCTTCCCCGCTCACTTTAAAAAAATAACCCTGATTGGTACGGATATTTCGGCCGCCGCTTTAAATGTCGCTCAACAGAATATTAAGAATTATAAATTAAATAAAAAAATAAAATTATATCATGGTCATCTCTTAACACCTTTAAAATTAAATAAACAAAAATTACTGAACCATGAATTTATCATCGCCGCTAATCTCCCTTATTTAACTCCGGCGCAAATTAAAAAATCGCCGACAATTAGCCAGGAGCCGCGGTTGGCCCTAGATGGCGGCCGATTAGGGCTTAAATATTACCAGGAATTATTTAGACAATTATCTGAGCTCAATTCTCTAGGGCTGAAAGGTTATGTCTTCTGCGAAATAGATCCTGGACAAGCGCTAAAGATAAAGTTTCTCGCCGAAAAATTTTTCCCGGCGGCAAAAATTAAAATCCAAAATGATTTAGCTAAAAAAAATCGTTTACTGATAATCAAAAATCCCGGTTAAAACCGGGATTTTATTTAAATTCTGTAAATTTAGACTATTTCTTGCCTGCTTCTTTTTTAATTTCGCTGGCGGGAGCGGGAGTCTCAGTTACTGGAGCCGCGGCCGCTTCAACAGGAGCCGCTTCTTCTTGAATTCTCGTTTCTCTAATAGCCGCAATCATTTCATTAGTATGATGAACTAAAGCAATACCCTGCGGCAAGTGTAAATCATTTATTCTAATAGCGTCATCGAAAGTTTTTAGTAAAGAGATATCGATATCGATATGATCGATTAAATCGCCAGGCAAACACTCTATTTCTAAAACACTCAAATCCTTAATCAAAACTCCACCTAATTCTTTAACGGCTTTAGATTCGCCGATAAAATGTAGAGGGATTTCGGTAGTAATTTTCTCCTTCATATCAACCTTATAGAAATCAACATGAGTAAAATAATTTTTCATAATATCGCGTTGAGTATCTTTTACTAAAACTTTAGTTATTTTAGAATCTATTTCTAAATCAACTAAATTTGATTCTCCGGCGCGAGCGAAGACCTTATCAAAATCTGATTTTTTTAATTTTAAATTTTGACTAGCGAAATTTTTACCATATAGGACGCCCGGTAAAAAATCTAATCCTAATTTTTCTTTTTTATCTCTCAACTCAGCCTTTAATTTAATTTCCATAGATTTAATAACTAATTTTTGACTTAATGATTATATTTTCAATTATCCCTACTAAAATAAGTAAAGAAACTAAGGAACTGCCGCCATAGCTGATAAACGGTAGGGGTAAGCCAACAATTGGCATGATTCCTAAATTCATACCAATATTAATAAACATTTGGATAAAAATCAAGCCACTGGCTCCGATGAGAAAATAAATACCGAAATCATTGGTAATTTTCTGCAGTGCCTTGAGACAGCGCCAAAATAAAACGGAATAGAAGCTGAGGACGAGAATTACTCCCAAAAATCCTAACTCTTCGGAGATAACGGCAAAAATGAAGTCAGTTTGGGCTTCGGGCAAAAATTTTAGTTGTGATTGCGAGCCATAACCTATCCCTTTGCCGATAAAACCGCCGGATCCGACGGCAATCATCGCTTGAGAAATATTATAACCAGATTCTAAAGAATTTTTTCCCGGATTAACGAAATTAAGTATTCTTTCTTTTTGATAATTTTTAAATAAAAATACCCAAGAAATTGTTAAAATGATTAAACCGGTTACGGCAATGGTTAATAAATATTTTTTATTGAATCCGGCGGCAATAATCATTAGTAACCAAATAGCACTTAAAATCAAGGCCGAGCCAAAATCTGGCTGTAATAGGACTAGAGTAATTAGAAGCAACGCGCTAAAAGCCGAAAAGAAAAAATGCTTAGTGGTTTTTACTTTAGTCGCTAAACGAGAAAAATACTTAGCTAAAAATAAGATTAAGACTATCTTGGCGAACTCTACCGGTTGAATTCCGAGCCCAAATATAGAAAACCAACCTTTCGTGCCATTACGAGTTTGACCTAATAATAAGACAGCGCTCAGAACAATAAGCCAAAAAATATATAAATATCGATTAAGGCTCCTCAGTAAGCGGTAATCGATAAAAGTAAAAATAAACAATAAAAAAAATCCGCTGCTAGCAAAAAAAATCTGCTTTTTAAAATTTAATAAATTAAAATCGCCCTGACCTAAAGCCACGCTGTATATTTCTATTAACCCGAAAGCGACTAGGAGAACAACGGCGGCGAAGAGAATCCAATCAAAATTCTTTAAATAAATTCGAAAATGGCTATACATAAAGCTAGTTGGCGGATTGTCCACTATATTTTAAATAAACGTTATCATCCATTATATTGATATCCGGCCTGATTTCTGTTTTAGATACGGTGGACAATGTCCCTGGCCAGCTAATTTTTATTGGTCGTTTTTCTGCCGATAACAGATTATTTATTTTATAACGATTAATGCCCACTAATTCCGAACCATTAAACATTAAGATGTTCACCGGTAACTCATAGTAACTATAGGGGCTTTGATTGTTAATAATAAATTCTAAATTATTGAAATTAGCGGGCCCCGTTGAATAATTAGCGGGATTGAAACTTATGTCCGAGATAACCATATCCAAGCGGCTACTGGAAAATTCTGCCCAATTGTTTATTTTATGGGCATTAATCCTAGTCCAAAAAACATCGGACAAAGTAAAAGAGACGCCGGTTTCGCCGTCGGGCAAATCTTTGGCGAGCGCTAAAATATATTTTTCCGTTCCCGGTAGAATAAAATCGTCACCACAAAACAAATCTCTATTATTTTGAGTGAAACAATATTTAAAATTGCCTAAAAATTTATTATTAGGATTATTTAAACGAATGGCTAAATCATAACGGCCGCCACTCGAAAAAATTTGCGGTTGATCAATTTCTAAGTTCGCCGTGATATTTCTCGGTGAAGTCGGCGTATCGCCCGTTATCGATTGTTCGTTAAGATCGCTAGATTTAAAATAGATAAAAAAGCTATAACTTGAATAAATAAACAGTCCCGCACAAATGATTATTAAAGTGACGACGAAGAATTTAATTATTTTTTGACGTTTTTCCGACAACCAAAGACCAAAGTTCATCTCTTTCAAACTCAAGCCACTAAAATCTTGATATTTGTCTAAATCATTTTCTAAGCTATTTTTATCTTTTAACATATTTGTGGTATAATATTTTCATATTTAATGATATCATATTATCATAAATTTATAAATATTTTTTTATGTTTTCCATTAAAATCCCTCTGACTGTCCCCGCGCGGCGACAGAACGAATATAAAAAGAACTATCGACAATTAACCAATAATTCCGGCCGTCTTTTTCTGATCGCCGGTGACCAAAAAGTCGAACACCTCAACGACGATTTTATAGGGCGCGGTATTAGTCCTGAAGATAGCTGCCCGGAACATCTTTTTAAAATCGCCGCCGCTTCAGGGGGGGGCGTTTTAGCCGCTCAACTAGGCCTAATCGCCCGTTATGGCGATAATTACCGGCATATTCCCTATATTGTTAAAATTAATAGTAAAAGTAATTTAGGAGAAAATTCGGAAAAAAATTCCAGTCAATCTTGGTGGTCGGTAGATGAAATCGTTAATTTTAAAAAACAGAGCGGCCTAAAAATAGTCGGTATCGGTTATACTGTCTATTTAGGAGGACGCTATGAGGCTCAGATGCTCGCGGAAGCGGCTAAACTGACTTACCAGGCTCACCAGAACGGCTTAATTGCCATTATTTGGATGTATCCGCGGGGTAAAAATATTAAAGAAGAAAATATTCATACGATCGCTGGTGGCGCTGGCGTAGCGGCCACTTTAGGAGCTGATTTTGTGAAACTGAAATATCCTTATGAAGCGCCGAACCAAAAAAATATTGCTAAAAAATTTCAAGAAGTAATCGCCGCCGCCGGTCGGACAAAAGTTGTTTGTCTGGGAGGAGAAAAAAAGACCGTCCAAGAATTATTGAATGATTTAGAAAATCAAATAAAAATCTCTGGTTCAGCGGGGTTAGCCGTCGGCCGTAATTTGCACCAAAGATCCTTAGCGGAGGCCTCTCGCCTGGCGCGCGCGTTAGGAGTAATAATTTTTAATTCAACCAGCGCCACGGCCGCTTTCAAAATATATTCGCAAGTTAAGTCGACTCCCGTTAAAAAAAATAAATTCCTAGGTTTATTCTAATTAATTAGCCAAAATTTTAGTGTTCAAAAACCGCTATTATTTAAGCGGTTTTTTGATAATTGGTATAAAAACCGAAAGTCTAACAAATTCAATTTAATTTTTGTTAACTTCTATTTTAATCCGATCAACTAGACTGGGGGCTTTCTTTATAAAAGCTGGAGAAAATATTAATTGAAAATCTTTAATTTCCGGCTGACTCTTTAAGTAGCTATTAATTTGCGCGGCATTGAGATTAACCATCTGCTCGGGATTAATAATTGCGGCGTCCTTTTTAAGGATCATTGTTCCGCTAAAAGAAGCTTTAATAGTAGCCACCCGGGAAGAATTATCATAATTTTCTAAATTATAAGTAATCGCCTCTGGTTTAAATTCGACTAATTCTTTATCATCAGGCACAACTAAATTTAATTTAGCCGCAACTAATTTAGCCGCTTGATCTTTAGAGAAAGAAACGGCAATAATCTTTCCACTAGCCTTGACGCTAAATTGATCAACCTTATCGCCGCTACGAGCACCAATATTTATCGTCGCGGCTTCATCGGTATTATATAGCCAGCCAGTGGTTGTGCCCAAGGAAAGACCCGCCTCTTCCTTAGCTTTTTTGATAAGCGATTCGCTAATATCACGTGCTGCCTGTTCAATATCTTCCGCGCTTACATATTTTTTGCTTTTTCTGCTAAAAACAAAGGGCGCTTCGCTTTGAGCATATATTTTATCCTGCAAACCGAGCCAAAGCCCGGGGATGGTAAAATTAGTCGGACCGATTGCTAATTCCTCGCTCGCTTTATCAACATAGATATCGACGCTAACTTCCCCGCCCGCCGGGACGGTTACGGGATTTTTTAAACGGAATAATTTATTATCCGGGCTTAATATCCTTGTTTTAGCCACTAACGCCTGACTCTTATTATAGTTATTAATAATTTTTACTTGGCCGACTAATTCTTCTCCTAAATAATCGGCGCCCGTCGCCGGGTAACTCTTACTAATTTCTGTTTTAATTTCTTTAATTTGGCCCGCAATATTTTCTACTGGTCCGGATTGATCGGCCAAGAATTTTGTGGTACTGGAAACTTGATTAATCGGATCGCTAACTTTAAACAATAAAGTGTCATTAATAACTTCACCACGAAGGGTTAAGGCGACCGTCAGCTTAGAGAAGGAGAAATAAAAGACGGCACCGATTAAAATAGCGACTAAAATAATAAATTTAAAAACTAAACGTCTATAGAGTCCGAGACTGGGGTGAGTAAGAATCGGTTTTTTTTCTTTATCGGTCGGCTGTTTTTTTATTTTTATTTCCGAAGCTAATTCTGAAAAAAATTTTTTCTGGTTATCAAGATCGGCGGGAACAACATCAGTCAGGGTTTTTTCTAAAAAATTTTTTGAGCGAACCGGCTGGTCGGAATTTTCTTTAGTTAATCGGTAAAGTTCCTCTTTCCGCACAGCTTGGATTTCTGATTCCTGATCATCAGTCAATTCGTCTTCTATCACATCGACTAAAACTGATTTATTTTTTTTCTTAGGCCGCAAGCTTTTAGGCGCGGAATTTTTTAAGGCTTTCGGCCGCTTAGTACTAGGAGCGGCGGCCGTTTTAATTCTCGGCATAGATAAAAATAAAATTAATAAAAAATAAAACAATCAACGTGTTTGATAAATTTTATTATAACAGATTTTATAAATTGTCACAAAATTTGTAATCCGAATTATTCTTTACTCCATAATTTTGATGGCCCCCAATAATTCTTTTTTTAATTCCGCCTGTAATTCTTGGCTATTTCTTACCTGAAAAGCTGTTTTAATCACTTGCGCATCGGTGGTAGTATTCAAACGGAAATAAACCTCATCCTGACCCGGATGAAGGGCAAAAATTTTTTTTATCTTTTCTAGCGCGGTGGCCTCCAAATTTTTGAGCATCAGTATTCTCAGGGGTATTTTTTTTGTTTTATCAGATAAAGAGAGGGCGGCCGGTCGAGAGTTAAAATTTTGTCGGCTAATAATCGAAATGGAAGGGGTATTTTTAACACTCGCGTTAGTTGGTTCCTTAGAAAAATGATTTAAACGGCGGGGCGGCAATTCCAAAATCATTTTTTTAAAATTATCAATTGATTTTTGCGGCTCTCGGTAATCTAATTGTCTGGCTTTATTGACTAATATTTTTATTTCTTGATCTTTTTCTGACACCTTACTATCGGTGATAATTATTTTGCCCGTTTGCCAGAGTTCCGGATCTTCTTGCAACAAACGCGGGAAAATTAAAAGCTCGACGGTACTAGTGGCGTCTTCGAGTTTTACAAATAACATCGACTCGCCTTTGCGGGTTATTATTTTTTTAATCGTGGAAATTACTCCCGCGACAATTACCCGCTCATCATCACGGTGTCGATTAAGTTCAGCGAGCGCAATAGCATAACCTTTTAAATAAGGACGAAATAAGCTATAAGGATGTTCACTAACGTACAGACCGAGTAGTTCTTTTTCCCAATTTAATTTGTCATTCTGAATAGCCGGGGCGCTGAGCGCTAACTCAGGATGATGAGCTTTAAGATTAGTTAAATCAGAAAAAAGATTACCTTGTTTACTATCTTTTGATCTAGTTGACTCTTTACTAAAACTTAAAAGTTTCTCAATGTTGTTTAAAAATTGACCACGTTCGCCAAAACTGTCTAAAGCGCCACTTTTAATGAGACTTTCTAAAGATTTTTTATTTAAATCTTTATCGATAGTTCTTTCTAACAAATCAAAAATATCTTGGTAAGGTCCGTTGTCTTTTCTTTCTCTGATAATTTCATCAACGATGTGTTCCCCGACATTTTTAATCGCTTTCAACCCGAACCGAATAGTATCTAATTTTTCCTTTTCGTTCACCGGCTGGTTCGCTTTAGTATTGGCGGTAACCACTGTAAAAGTCCCATAAGACTCATTAATGTCCGGCGCCATTATTTTAATCCCCATGTTACGGCATTCTTCAATCTCAATGGCCGCCCGATCGGTATCGCCCTGATCAGAAGTTAAAAGGGCCGCCATGAATTCTACTGGCCAACGCGCTTTAAGATAAGCGGTTTGATAGCCGATGAGTGCATAGCAAGCAGCGTGGCTACGATTAAATCCGTAACCGGCAAAAGGCTCAATAAAAGAAAATATTTTTTCCGCTAATTCTCGATAAACGCCATTTTTAACGCCTCCCTCAATAAATTTTTCTTTTTGTTCGGCTAAAAGTGAAACAATTTTTTTACCCATCGCCTTCCGTAAAACATCGGCTTGCCCCATGCTAAATCCGGCGAGATCGCGAGCGATTTGCATCACTTGTTCCTGATAAATAGCCACGCCATAGGTTTTTTCTAAAATTGGCGCTAATTTAGGATGAAGATAGGAGACTTTTTTAATTTTATGTTTACCGGCAATATAATCAGGAATCCATTCCATTGGTCCGGGACGATATAAAGCGACCATCGCAATAATGTCCTCAAATTCAGTCGGTTTTAATTCCCTTAAATAACGTTTCATGCCCGAAGATTCAAACTGAAAAACACCAGTAGTTTCACCTTTTTGAAATAATTTATAGGTGTCTTCATCATCTAAGGGAATATTATCAATCTCAATGTCTAAACCCCGGGTATTTTTAATAATCTTTAAGGCCGATTCAATAATAGTTAAATTTTTTAAACCCAAGAAATCCATTTTTAATAAACCGAGGTCCTCAATCGGGTGTAAAGAATACTGGGAAATAATACTTTTATCAGCCGAGGAGGCGTATTGGATAGGGACATATTCGGTTAAGGGTTCCTTAGTAATCAAAACGCCACAAGCATGAGTAGAAGCATGGCGCGCTACCCCTTCGAGACGTTTAGCGTAATCCAGGATTCTTTTGGCCGCCGCTTCCTTAGCGTACATTTCTCTTAATTCTGGCACTGTTTTTAGGGCTTCCTCTAATTTCATAAACATCGGGATGCTCTTAGAAATTTTATCGCAGTATTCATATGGCTCATCCAAAACGCGCCCGACATCGCGAATCGCCGCCCGGGCCGCCATCGTTCCAAACGTGATAATTTGGGCGACGTGGTCATGACCATACTTCTCGCCCACATAATTTAAAACCTCGGCGCGGCGCGTATCAGCGAAGTCCATATCTATATCGGGCATCGAGATACGATCGGGATTTAAGAAACGTTCAAATAATAAATCATATTTTAAAGGATCAAGATTAGTTATCGCTGTTAAAAAGCAAACTAACGATCCAGCGGCCGAACCACGTCCCGGGCCAACAACTATCTTATTTTCTTTTGCCCAATTAATAAAATCCGCAACAATTAAAAAATAGGATGGCCAACCCATTTTAGCGATGACTGATAATTCATAATCTAAACGTTCTTTTATTTTAACTAACTCGGGGCCGGACACGCCGGGGAATCTCTTAGGAATTCCCTTCTCACACCATTCTCGCAAATAAGAATTACCATCATAACCGGCCGGAACTTCAAAATGCGGTAATTGAATATTACCTAACTCAATTTCCACATTACACCTCTCCGCTATTTCTAAAGTATTAGTAATCGCTTGGGGTGTTTCTTTAAAGGCGGCCATCATCTCCGAGTTAGAGCGCATAGAATAATCACCGTAACCCAACATTTTCATCCGGTCGGTATCGGTTATTTTTTTCTTATTCTGCAAACAAAGAAGGATATCCTGAGCCTCAGCATCTTCCTTTTTAAAGTAATGGATATCATTAGTAGCAATTAAAGGAATATTTAGTTCTTTCGAAAATTTTATGAGCTGAGCATTAACTTGAGCTTGACCAGTTAATTCGGGATGATCCATTATTTCTAAATAAAAATTATCTTGACCAAATAGCTCATTATATTCCAAAATTCTTTTTTTTGCCTCTTTTAGTTTATCAGCCAAAATTAAACGAGCTATTTCGCCACCGAGGCAAGCGGTTGAAGCGATTAAGCCTTCGTGATATTTAGTTAGTAGCTCCCAATCAAGGCGGGGCTTATAATAAAAACCCTCAAGATGAGCGGCGGATACTAGTTTAATTAGGTTTTTATAACCAAGATTATTTTTCGCTAACAATAAAAGATGGTAACCTCGGCCGTCATCGCGGGTATTTTTATCTAATCGAGAATTTGGCGCTAAGTAAGTTTCTACGCCAATTATCGGTTTAATGCCGGCTTTTTTGGCCTTCTGGTAAAATTCAATTACGCCATACATGCTACCATGATCGGTTAAAGCCACTGCCGGAGAACCTTGCGCTTTAGCAAAATTAATCATCTCGTCGAACTTAGTTAGTCCGTCAAGTAAAGAATAATGACTATGATTATGGAGGTGGACAAAAGACACTTTAAAATTATCTTAAAAAGTTGATTTAGACCTTATTATTTTAGTATAAGCAAACCGGATTAGCAAATCAACTCTACTTAACGAATTCCTTAAAATATTGCATATTTTACTTATCCATGAGATATTAATTATATATGATGAATGATAAAAATTTTTTCGCCAACCTAGATAGAGGTTTGATTATCGAACAAAATCGCCAAAACGCTGAGGTTATTCTTAAAAATCCTGGGAAAACTAGAATAAAGGAAGGCGACTTTAAAGATATTTTCGGCGAAAAGACTATTACCGATGATGCGAATTTTGTTAATCGTCTACAAGATAAATTTGATAGTCAGCTCCGACATTTAGACAGTAAAAGTATCGAAAAAATCCGTGATGGCAAAAAACGTTCCGAGGTTTTAGAAATTATTATCGCCGTCGACGGAGAACGGTACGAGTGGGCGGGCGATAAAGCCCGGCTGAGTCGGACTAGTCGTTTTGACGATTTAGCTAACGGCGTCGATATTATTTTGGAATTTACACCGGGAGAAGAAAATGATAATAAAAATACCGCTGATCGCCTGGCGCTCGGGGTTGATGCTTCTAGTAACGGCGATACTTACGCCCTCCGAGAAAATTTAGAGAGAAATATTCAAAAACTTTCCGGTCAAAAAAATCAAAAATTACCAGAAGTCAAATATTTTCAATCGGCGATTGATAAAAGTAATAGAGGCCAACTCAAGAATGTTATTCCCGTTGTTATCGGTTTAGACTCCACTCACGTTAACGAATTAATGAAAATCTGTGCCTCTTTACGCAATCTCACAAATATTAAAAGCCGAGAAAGTCTAAAAAATCTAGGAACGGACACAGAAGCTCTCCAGACAGAATTAGAAGAAAAATTAAAAAATCACCCCGCCCAAGTCGTTATTTACCGACAAATGGTTGCCCAATTAACTTATTATCTCAAAATACTAAAATATACCAATAATCCCGTGACTAAAGATTATAAGCTCAAAATAAACTCTATTTTAGAAAGACTCTACCAAATAAAAGAAAGTAAAAAGAATATTCCGATTGATAATTACGCCGATGATGAAGTTTTGACCGCCATTGAAGAAATTACCTCAATGTCTTCTTAATAATATCATTTAATTCTTCTTCACTGTAGAAATCAATAATAATTTTTCCGCCTCTTCCCTGACGTTTTAACTCGACTCTAGTGCTTAAAAATGAACTCAGTTCTTCTTCTTTAGCCCGATCAAAATAATCTTTAGGTTTAGCGGCTTTAGTCCCGCCTAAACGTTTTATTTCTTTATCAGTTTCGGCCACGCTAAGGTTCTGGCGCATTATTTTTTTTAACATGCTGAGCTGTTTAAGCTCCCCCTCTAGCCCTAAGAGGTATTTAGCGTGCGCTTCACTAATTCTTCCCTCCTCTAAGGCCGCTTGTGCTTCCTGAGGTAGGGCTAAGAGGCGAAGAGTATTGGCGAGACTAGAACGGGCTTTACCGACCTTTTTAGCCGCCTCTTCTTGAGTAATATTAAATTCATCTATTAAACGCTGGTAGGCCCGCGCCATTTCTAGGGGATTTAAATTTTCTCGTTGCAAATTTTCAATTAAGGCTAATTCTAATTTTTTTTGATCTTTTTCTTCCCGAACAATTACCGGAACTTTGTCTAAACCCAGTAATTTAGCACTCCGCAGACGACGTTCTCCGGCAATAAGTTCAAAATTTTCGCCTTTTCTAGTAACGATCAGCGGTTGGATAATCCCGTGCTGTTTTATCGAGTCCGCTAATTCGTTTAAAGCGCCTTCAGAAAAATGACTGCGGGGCTGTTGAGGATTAATAGCAATCCGATTGGGATCAATTTTTAAAATACGATCGCCATCGTTTAAAATAATTATTTCTTCCGCACTTAAACTAACCCCTGATTGCGGCGGCACGTAAGTCGTAGTTTTTTTAGGGATGAGCGAGCCGAGTCCTCGGCCTAAACCTTGGGGCATAATATTAAAACTATTTATTAAAAATAATTATTTTTCTAAACTAATGATTTCTCGAGCCAACCCTTCATAAGCGCGACCCCCTTTTGACTTCGGATCGTAATGCAAAATCGAGCGGCCATAACTAGGGGCTTCGGCCAAGCGAACACTCCGGGGAATGACCGAGCGAAAAATACGATTGGGAAAATATTTATATAATTCTTCCATGACCGACTCCGATAGCTTATTACGTCTATCGAACATGGTAATCACCGCGCCCATTATGCCTAAATTAGGTTTTAAATTATTTTGGACTAGCCCGATAGTTTCCAAAAGCTGGCTTAAGCCTTCTAAGGCAAAATATTCGCTTTGGATCGGAATGAGAATTTCATCGGCCGCTGTTAGACTATTAATAGTCAATAATCCTAAAGAAGGCGGTCCGTCGATAATAATATAGTCAAACTCTTCCCTAACTTCCTGTAAAATATTAGCCAGACGAAATTCTCGATTATCTAAATTAACCATTTCTATCCCCGCCCCGGCTAAAGAAATCGTGGCCGGCGCTACTCTCAGGTTAGATTGGACAGTTCTTCTGATAATTGAGGATAATGACTTGGTGCCGATTAAAGCTTCATAAATTCCCGCTGCTAAATTCCGATGATCAAGACCTAGCCCCGAACTGGCGTTAGCCTGAGGATCAATATCCACTAAAAGAACCTGTTTACCTAAATGAGCTAAGTAAGCACTTAAATTGACCGAAGTCGTGGTTTTTCCCACTCCCCCTTTTTGATTGACGATGGCAATAATCTTCCCCATAAATAATCAATTCAGACTTAAGAGACCTTGATATAATTATTATATATTTAAAAATTTCCATGGAATAATTATAGAATTTTTGAG
>JAVHRV010000040.1:0-3903 GCA_036171815.1 Patescibacteria group bacterium | reverse complement strand
CCTACCGAACCTTCTTAAAAATTTACTAAACTGATCAGTCGGCCAGCCGAAAAATAATTAAAACTCCCCAATATTATAATAATGGCTAAAAAAGAAAAAATTAAAATCGAAATTTTTTTTCTGAAGGGACGAGCGGCCGAAAAAAATCGATAACTTAAAAAAAGGATCAGACCGGCGACTAAGGCAATTAACCCGCCACGACTACCCGTTAAAAATAGACAAATGAGTTGAACAAAAATAATTAACAAATAAAAAAATCTAAACAAAAACCGTTGACTAAGTTTAAATAAATAGAAACTAAGAGGGATTACTAGCAGTAGCCAAGAGGCTAAAAAATTAGGCTGACCAAAAGTAGAAATTGTTCGATGAGTCAAAAAAGGCGCCTCCGACCAAGTTAAAAAATCAATACCCAAGACTTGTAATAAGCCATAAAACGAGACCAACAGACTAGAAATAACCGCGGTAATAATAATCCGCTTAAAACGACGCGCTATATTATCCTGGCTAATGTCTAAATCCGAACTATGATAGGTATTACTAACTGTCAGAATGTTGAAAGTCAACAGAATAAACCAAATAAAATAAAAAATGTAACTAATTATCCCGTCTTGACGTTCGAGCGATCCATAGAAACTCCGCACCGGATCAAGGGAAGTAAAAAGACTCAAGCCTAGACCAATAATAAAAATAGTCGGAATTAACCAATATTTTTTAATTAATAACCCTAATAAAACTTGATAGTGGCGCCAATAAAAAATTAATTTGCCCGCCGTCGCTAACAGAAGCAGGCAAACCAAAACTTGAAAAAGCGCTAATTTATTAAATTCGAAAATATTATAAGTGGGGAACCAATAAGAAAACCACAAAGGGATTAAAAAGATCGGGGCTAAATATATAAATTCGATTAATAAATCTAAAAACTCGCGGCCGTTCAAAACCGCTGAGCGCTTAAATAACCAATTTTTTAGCTTAATCATTCCTTAATTATAGCAAATAAAAAAAGAGCTGAAAACCGCTCTTTTTTTGTTTCGTCTCAATAATTATTATTTACGCCGACGCGCTAAACTATCCCAAATAACCAAGGCGGGACTAGCAATAAAAATCGAACTATAAGTACCAATAAAAATACCAATAATCAAAGCGAGGGCAAAATCTTTAATAGTGTCGCCACCAAAGAATAAAACTGCTAAAAGAGCGAGAATGGCCGATAACGAAGTGTTAATTGACCGAGTAATGGTCTGGTTGACGCTACTATTAACCGTCGTTTCAAAATCATCCCGACTCTTCGGTAAATTATCCCGAATACGATCAAAGACAATAATTGTATCACTAACACTATAACCCAAGACCGTTAAAATAGCGGCGATAAACGGCGTATTAATTTCGATCCCATAAAAATGCCCCAAGATAGAGAAGACTCCTAAAATAAATAAAATATCATGGATAAGCGCAATAATAGCGGCGACGCCATACTTCCAAGAGGCCACCGGCTTAGATACTTTATTAAAGGCAAAGGAAATATAGATGATAATCATGACAAAACAGATGATCGTCGCATTAAAAGATTTACTTTTTAACTCTTGTCCGATCGATGGCCCCACGGAGTTAAATTGTAATTCGTTGAAAACTGCTCCTGGCTTATCCTTAACCAAAGATTGTAAGCGCGCGACTGCGGCTTGATGCGCCTCCTCCGTATTTTCTTGAAAACGTAAAATAACCGAATTATTGGTCGGCTGAATTATTAAATTATGCAAATTAGCTGACTTAAGACTATCTTGTATTTCTGTTAAATTAGGTTGGTAATTTTTAAATTCTACCTCTAGCAAACTGCCGCCAGTAAAATCTACCCCAAAATTTAAACCCCAGACCATTAGCGCCAGAATAGAGGCGACAATCGCTAGGCTAGAAAGAGACAAAAAGATTTTTCTTTTTTGAATTATCTGATAAGTCATAAATATAGCTTATAAATTTATAAATTTTATAGACACCAACCTTCGCTTTTATAAACATCCGTTTTCACTAGACTAAATTATTCTTCCTTTAAGCGGCTCACTCCCAAAAGCCAAGTTCTCTTTTCTAACCAATCGCCTAAAATAACCACTAATAAAGTATGGGTAATGACAATAGCGCTGAATAAAGAAACGGCAATACCGATAAATAAAGTCGTACCAAAACCTTGGACCGTCGAAGTACCGAAAAACATTAAAATCAAACAAGTCAAAATAGTCGAAACATTACCGTCACGAATAGACGGCCAAGCGCGTTTAAATCCGTCATCAACCGCTTGTTTAACATTTTTACCCGCCTTCAATTCTTCCCTCGTTCGAGAGAAAATCAAAATATTGGCATCAACGGCCATCCCAATTGATAAAATAAAACCAGCAATACCGGATAAAGACAGGGTAATCGGTTTTAAAGCATAGAAAAATAACAATAAACCGACCACGATAAATAACAAAGCTAAAGTACCATTAAAAATTTTTAGTTCATTAAAAGTGTAAAAAATCAAAGCAATCATAATAACTACCAAGACTAGTGATAGCCACAAAGGCAGAGCTTTAAATATTGCTAAAACAGTTAAACCATAAACTAATAAGGATAAAACCGATAAAAAGCCGGGTAAACGATAATACAAAATCATAAATATCGAGACCAGCGCCAAACCGATTAGACCAGCCTTCAAACTATTATCAATTGACTTAGCTCCCAGGCTCGCCTCGACTGTCTTTTGAGAAATTAAGGAAACCGGAACCGGTAAAGCCCCCGAGTTTAGCCTCTTAACTAATAATTTAGCCTCTTCAACATTAAAACGTCCGGAGATCGAAGCTTTGCCACCACTTATTTTATCATTAACCGTCGGAGCGCTAATCACATAACCGTCTAAGAAAATCGCGACTGGTTTCCCGATATTACGCGCCGTAATATCTTCAAATAATTTAGCCCCATCCGTATCAAATTCTAACGATACTTCGGGTGTGCCATCATTAGGATTAAATTGAACCGCCGCTCTTTTTAAATATTTACCAGTTAACTCAGTATTTTTCCAACTACTAGATAAATCTAGAGCGACCGGCGCCGAAGAAGCCGTGGTCGAACTCGCAATCGTAACATTTTGAACGACGCTGCCCTGTTCTTTAAATTCTAGAATAGGCATCTCTCCGATAGTTTTTATAGCCTCGCCGACATCCTTGACCCCAGCTAATTCGGCGATAATTTGATAATCACCTCCCATACTTCGATTAACCTGGATTAAAGGTTCGCTCACGCCAAAGACATTAACTCGGCGCTCAATAACGTCTCGAGCCGATTCCATCGCTCCCGCCCGATCAGTCTCCGAAATATTCTTCAGGTCGGCTTGATAAACTAAATGAGCACCACCCTGTAAATCTAGCCCTAAACTAAAAGGAATATTATTAGTAACGGGTAGAACCACAATATTATTAGTTCTAGCGGCCAAATTCTGAGCGAAAGAATTATAAAAATTGCCGCCCACCGTAATCGCGACAATAATAGTAAAAATAATAATTAAGACCAAAACATACCAAGACTTGGCCCGGGACGACAATTTAGAAAATTTTTGAATAAGTGACATACACTTTAATTAAATTAAGTAAAATATAGCCCGCTAAGCCTCCGGCCTAGTCCGCTTGTTTTATATTAGCTTAAACTGGCTTTATCTTAGAATAGTTGGGAATAAAAATCAAGAGGGTCAATAAGCAATCTCAAATAAATTAAAAATAGCTATAACGGGTTCAGGAAACCAATAAAAAAACCGACTGTTATAAAAACAATCGGTTCCCGGGTAGAAATTCCTACTCCGGATAGAAGATATTATTTCATTAAAACCATTTTTTTGGTCTGAAGAAAGTTGTTCGCTGTCAGACGACAGAGATAAGCGCCACG
>JAVHRV010000039.1:0-18213 GCA_036171815.1 Patescibacteria group bacterium | reverse complement strand
GCGGGTATGGATATCTGCATCACTAAGTCTCAAGAGAAGATTTTAGGTTGATTTTATTGATAACTAATTTATTTTTACAAGCGGTGACTTTTATTGGTCGCCGTTTTTTAATTGGTTTTTTTATTTTTTGATTTTATTTGTTTTATATGTCATTATTTTATTAAACAAATGTTAGCTAAATGTACCACAATTATTTTTGATTTAGACGGCACCTTGTATAAAATGCGGGGCGGTTCTTATAGCCAGTCGCCTTTGAAGCGTTATGTGCTAAGAAATGCCGTATCCTATATTGCTAATAGACTAGTAAAAACTAAGGCGGAAGCGACTTCTATTTTACAAAAGATTTTGAAAAAATATAATGAGGAAATTAGTCTGGGCATTGAAAAAGAACTAGGACTTAATCGAGATGATTATTTTCAAACGGTTTGGAATATCCCAGCGCATTTAGTAGTTTATAAGGAAAGAAATTTACGGCGGAATTTATTAGGGTTGAAAAAAGATTATCGTTTAATAATAGTATCTGATGCGCCGTTTGTTTGGACTAAAAATGTCTTAGTTGAACTAGGAGTTTATGATATTTTCCGTAATAATATTTTTTCCGGTGAAAGCAATAATCGTAAGGGTCTTCAGACGGCCTTTCCTTATCTTATAAAATTCTTAAAACTCAAGCCTCGAGAATGCGTCTCGGTCGGCGATCAAGAGCATAGTGATATTATTCCGGCTAAAAAATTGGGTCTCAAAACTATTTTTGTCAGTCAGTCGAAAAAATCTGATGTGGCTAATTTTAGTGTTAAGTCAATTAGCGAATTAGTTAGCTTATTATTAGGATAAGAGTTTGTTGAATTACCGAATCCCAATTTGACTTTGGCTCTTGACAGAGTTTAAATAAAAGGATATTATTTAGTTAATACTAATCAAATGATTAATTATCAGCTAATCACAATTTCCAACCATCATCATGTTGGGCTCTCCCGGGAAGAGATTAATTTTGGTTAATTATTTTTTAAAGTAACCTGATTTAATCCCTTTCCAGAAGGGATTTTTTGTTTTTAATAGAAAACAATGAATATTAGTACATTTATATCATAATCATTAAGGAGAACAGGCCATGAATAAGCCTTATGTAGTATCAGCGGATGTTTATTTATTATTGAAAAATTGGGCTATCCAAAAAGGCTTCGCTCTACCACCATTAAATTTTTTTACTGACTTAAGAAAAAAAATGGTTGTTAAGTTAGAAGAGATATTTGGTTCAGTCGATTTTATTTCGGAAGATGATTTACAGCAAGGGTTTGATTATTTCTTTAAACGAAATAATTTACCCGTCGTATCTTTGGACCGGGTTTATGTTGAGGCTAAATTTAATTTAGAATTGACTAGAGTAGTGGACGAACTCGGTAGCGATGTCGGATTACAGCATCGGGCGGGTACACCTGACCTAATAGATCAAATAAAATTGATCAAGAGTAGTTTAAGCCAAGAGGTGATTCCCCCTAAAGTCGTTTTAACCGATGACGTTATTTTTTCCGGAGATTTATTAATCAGGGTTATCGAGATGTTAGAAAAAGAAAGGATTGAAGTGGCTGGTGTTTACGCCGGTATCGGAGTAGCTGAGGGCGTTGATAAAATCAAAGCCAAAGATATTCTGGTTGCCTGTGTTTATGAATATCCGGAAGTTATTGATGAAGTCTGCGAAAGGGATTTCTATCCGGGCGTTCCTCTGTCGGGGCGGCTGATAGTGAATAGCCCTAATATCTGCTCTCCTTATCTTTTGCCTTTTGGTAATCCAGGTAAATGGGCTTCAATTCCTGAGGAATTTCAAGCCGATTTTTCCAGCTTTTGTTGGGAACAGACGAGACAACTGTTTCTGGCGATTGAGGATTACTCTAAGAAACAGGTATTTTGTCATGACTTAGGTCGCTTGATTATAAATTTTCCGGTCAACGGAACAAGTTATGTTAAAGCTATTAAGACCTTGGTTTCGACTTAAATCTGATTTCGACATAAATTTCGATGCAAAATAACCGGTAATTCAATTTACCGGTTTTTTATTTTTAAATCATATGGTAATTGACTTTTTGTCAAAAATTAGTCATGATTATTTTAATCGATCATAATAAAATTATTTAAAAGTATGAAAGAAATAAACCGAAAATTACAGATAGGCGTGATGGGCTCAGACGCTGATTTAAATTATTCTAAAAAAATAGAAGAATTAGCCTTTGAAGTTGGTAGAGAAATTGCTAAAAGCGGGAATACTACTGTTTACGGAGCAGAGAAAGATTATGATTCTTTATCAACGGCGGCCTCTCGGGGCGCTAAAAGTTTGGGAGGATTAACGATTGGTGTTACTTATGGAAAAGGAAAAGATATTTGGGATAAGGAGGGGAATACGGACGTCATTATTGTAACCGGGATTGAACGCGGCGGCGGACGCGAATTTGTTTTAGTAAATTCTTGCGACGTGATTATTATGATTTCCGGCGGTTCAGGTACTTTAACGGAAGCGGCGATCGCTTATCAGATGAATATCCCGATTATCGCTTTAATAGGAACTGGTGGCTGGGCGGATAAGCTGGCCGATACTTATATTGATGAACGTGAGAGAATAAAAGTTGATTCGGCGAAAACTCCGTTAGAAGCGGTGGAATTGGCGATTAAATTGGTTATTAAATAAGCTATTAAATTAGCTATTAAATCAGTGATAAAATAATATATTATTTTTTTCTATTGACATTTCTTCTGTTTATGTTAATATTCGATATTAAATTATAGTACATTTATTAATAACAAAATGGGTTCGTAGCTCAGTTGGCTAGAGCGTCAGATTGTGGATCTGAAGGTCGCGGGTTCGATCCCCGCCGTTCCCACTCACGGTAATCATCTATATAGATAGAGATTACCGTTTTTTATTTTTTTTATTGGTTGACACTGAGAGTGATATTTGCTATATTTTATTACTAGTTCTTTCCCATTAACTTATGGCTTTAAACTTGTAATAATTAAATTAATATTTGGACAAAGGAGTATTGTATGTCTAATTTAGGTGAAATTTTGTGTCAGCTGAACGAAGGAAAAACTTTTAATCTTCCGGAAGTGGTGGCTGAATGTGTAATTTCTAGTACCGATCATTGGTTACAACCCCCTCTGAGGTTATATGAAAAGAATGGTCTATCTCTTTCTGGTCTTAATACGCCGCCCGTGGATATTATGGCTTTTGGTTTGACAGCCCCAGCAACATTTAAAGATTTATTTTTTTCTGTTGGAAGAATAAATATGGATTATTTATGCCTGACCACTGAACAATCCCTATTGTTTATTTGTCTCTATCGGCGTTTTATTATAGACATGGTTGGAGCTACTTGCTGCTTTTTGTTTAAAGAACAAGATGGATATAAAGTAGCTTGCGTTTCAATGTGGCCTAGCTGGTTTGAAAATCTAACAATTAGATCTTCTAAGTCGCAGCTATTAATTCCTTTCCGAGATTTATCAATTAATTTATTAAAAGCGGAAAGCCAGGAAGATTG
The DNA here is from genome assembly GCA_036171815.1 of Patescibacteria group bacterium. GTDB lineage: Bacteria > Patescibacteriota > Patescibacteriia > Patescibacteriales > UBA12465 > UBA12465. Next base: position 14,686 of record JAVHRV010000039.1, on the reverse strand, counting down.
TCTTGGCTTAATAGGCGATGGCAATGCTATAGTACAAACTTTCTCTCTTGATGATACTAATTTATTATCTCCGAGCATGAATATTATAGTCCTGCGGCCGCAACCTAAGTCAGAGGCAATATAATAGCCCAGGTAACACAGTTATGTTTGGTTTATTTGGCGCCCTCTTAAAACGAGAGGGCTTTTTTTAATACAAAATATAGTTAAGGCAAAGAATAAATCAAAAAAAATCGGCCTAATTTATTTTTATTCGGTTTAGAAAATTTCTGTTTTATGTTATAATTAAGCTATAATGAAGACTATTTTTCGTTTAAATAATGACTAAAATGACTAAATCGGAAGCTAAAATACGCCTCGCTAAATTAAGGGCGGAAATAGACGTTCATCGGTATAATTACCATGTTTTAGACCGGGAGACGATCTCTGCGGCGGCTTTAGATAGTCTAAAAAATGAATTATTTAAGTTAGAAAATGAATTTCCTGATCTAATTACTCCTGATTCGCCGACCCAGCGCGTCTCCGGCCAACCGTTAGCGAAGTTTAAGAAAGCGGTTCATTCGCGGCCGATGATTTCTCTCTTTGACGCTTTTAGCGAGGCGGATATGCGCGCCTGGCAGGAGCGGAATTTTAATTATTTAAAAAATAAGGAGTCTGCTCGAGTTGCCGCCCTTCTTAAATCCGGTCCGGAATACTACGGCGAATTAAAGCTCGACGGCTTAGCGATTAATTTACGATATGAGTCCGGGCTATTAGTTCAGGCCGCTACCCGCGGCGACGGTCAAATCGGTGAAGAAGTCACTAATAATTTAAAGACTTTGTCCAGCGTGCCTTTAAAATTACGGCGGCCGAGTCAAGCGGAATTAACCGCGCTAGGTTTAACTAACCTAGCCGTTCGCGAAATTTTAAAATTAATTGATTTTGGCGTGATTGAAATTCGCGGTGAAGCGATTATGACTAAAGCGACTTTAGCCTCTTTGAACAAAAAATATAGCGCGGCCGGGAAAGCGCCGCTAGCTAATACGCGTAACGGCGTAGCTGGTTCGATTCGTCAACTAGATTCGCGGATAAGCGCCGAGAGGAAATTAGAGTTTTATGCTTATGATCTTTTGCTGGCGGATTATGAGCGCGGTCAATATTTAGAGACGAGGGCACAGGCCGATAAACTCGCGAATTTATTCGGCTTTAAAACCTTAAAACAAAATCGCGTTTGCCGGGGTTTAGAGGAGATTAGTAAATTTTATCAGGCCGTCGAAGAAAAAAGAGAAACCCTACCTTTTGAAATAGACGGAACGGTAGTTAAATTTAATGATTTAAAAATGTGGCCGGTTTTAGGAATTGTCGGCAAAGCGCCGCGCTATATGATGGCCTATAAATTTTCGGCGGCTCAAGCGACGACGATTGTAAAAAGTATTGTCTGGCGAGTTGGCCGCACCGGCGCCTTAACGCCAATCGCGCTTCTCGAACCGGTTAAAGTTGGCGGCGCCCTGATCGGCCGCTCGACTTTACATAATTTTGATGAAATTAAACGTTTAGATTTACGTCTGGGCGACACCGTAATTATCGAGCGCTCCGGCGATGTTATTCCTAAAGTAATCGCGGTTTTAAAAAAATTACGGAGCGGCCGCGAGTCGAAAATAGTCGCGCCACGGGTTTGTCCGATGTGCGGCGGGCAGGTTATAAGAGACGAAGGCAAGGTCGCTTATCGTTGTTCTAATAAACGTTGTTACGCGGTAAATTTACGCCAGATAATTCACTTTGTTTCTAAAGGTGCGGCGGATTTTGCCGGGCTCGGCCCGAAATTAATTGAACAGTTTATGACCGAAGGTCTAATTAAAGATGCGGCCGATTTATATAGTTTAAAGGCCGAAGACTTATTGAGTTTAGAACGTTTTGCCGAGAAAAAAGTGACCAATGTTTTAGTGCTGATTACAGAGCGTCGTTGTTTAGAGCCCGCTAAATTTATTTATGGCCTCGGAATAAGACATGTCGGGGAAGAGAATGCTAATTTTTTAGCCGCTAAATTTCGCGCTTATGTTTTTAAAAATAGCTATGTTTCTAAAAATAGCGCCGAGGATGTTTTAGAAATTTCCGATTTAATTAAATTCTTTCAGTCTTTAAGTTTAGACGAGTTAGAAAGTTTTACCGATATTGGCCCGGTCGTCGCTCAAAGTATTTATGATTTTAGTCGCGGCGTGGCCAGTTTAAAATTATTAGCTAAATTTCAGGCGAGCGGCCTACGTTTAAAATTTAAATCAGCTGATCGTGTTCCCGGGCTAGGGCAAGACAATAAATTGTCCGGTTTGAGTTTTGTTTTAACCGGGACTTTAAATAGTTTGACAAGGGAAGAGGCGAAAGATAAAATTAGAACATTAGGCGGTCAAGTAAAAGAAAACGTGGCTCAAGATACGGACTATGTAGTTTTCGGTGCCAATTCGGGTTCTAAGTACGCTAAAGCAAAGAAATTAGGAGTTAAAATAATTAACGAAGAGGAATTTCGGGCTTTAATATCTTAATCATTATTTATGGCGATTACTAAAGAAGAAATTAAACATATCGCGGAACTCGCGCGGCTTGACTTAAGCGCTGAGGAACAAGAAAAATTTGGGGCACAGCTCGATTTGATTTTAGGTTATGTTAAACAGCTCGACGAAGTTAATACTAAAGGCGTCGAAATAACTTCTCAGGTCAGCGGTTTAGTAGACGTTTGGCGCGAAGATGAGGCGAGAGACTGGCCGAGAGATGAAGTCGAAAGAGCTTTAAGCCAAGGAGATTTAGAAGGCGGACAAGTTAAAGTTAAGAAAGTTTTGTAAATAAACTGGGGTATGAATTTAAATGAACTGACCATAAAAAAGGCGCGACAGAAATTAGTAGCGGGCGAAATTAGCGCGCTTAGTTTAACCGTTGCTTGTTTAGAAAAAATAAAAAAAGCCGATTCTGATATCCGCGCCTGTTTAACTGTCTGTGAAGAAGAAGCGATTTTAGAGGCTAAATTAGCCGATCAAAGAATAGCTGCCGGCGAGCAGGGGAGCCTTTTAGGTATTCCTTATTTATGCAAAGACAATATCATGACTAAGGGGATACGGACGACCGCTGCTTCGCTTATTCTTGGCGGTTATACGGCGCCTTATGACGCGACAGTAATTAAAAAATTAAAAGCGGCGGGAGCGATTCTTTTAGGCAAGACTAATTTAGACGAATTTGCGCATGGCGCTTCGACCGAAAATTCCGCTTATGGACCGACGAGAAATCCGCACGATTTATCGCGGGTGCCCGGTGGTTCTTCGGGCGGGAGCGCGGCTGCTTTAGCGGCGGAGATGTGTTTATTTGCGATTGGGTCCGATACTGGTGGTTCGATTCGTTATCCGGCGAGTTTTTGTGGCGTGGTCGGACTGAAGCCTAGCTATGGCCGAGTTTCCCGTTCCGGTTTATTATCAATGACTTCTTCGACTGATGTTATTGGCCCCTTAACTAAAACTGTTTACGACGCGGCGCTGGTCTTACAAGTAATTGCCGGTCGGGATAAATTAGACGCTACGACCGCCCTAGAAGATGTTGATGATTATAGCGTCGAATTAGCGTCATCATTTAGTTTAAACGGTTTGACGATCGGTCTGCCTAATGAATACTTTTTACCGGAATTGAATAAACAAGTGGCGCAAAAAGTAAAAGAAGCCGCTCGTAAATTAGAAGCGGCCGGAGCCAAATTAATACCGGTTAGCCTGCCCTATACTAAATATGGGATTCCGGTTTATTATGTTATTACTCCGTCGGAGATAAGTTCTAATTTAGCTCGTTTTGATGGTATTGGCTGGGGTTTAGCTAATGATAAGGCTCAAGATTTGCAGGAGTTATATAAATTCACACGCGGCCAAGGTTTTGGACCGGAAGTAAAAAGACGAATAATGCTCGGCACTTATGCTTTAAGTGCGGGTTACTATGACGCTTATTATAAGAAGGCCCAATCGGTTAGAACTTTGATTATTAAGGATTTTACGGCCGCCTTTAAAAAAGTTGATTTATTATTAACGCCGACGGCGCCGCACGCCGCTTTTAAAATTGGCGAACAGGTTAATGACCCTTTGGCGATGTATTTAGAAGATGTTTTCGTAACGGGCGCTTCGCTCGCCGGACTCCCGGCTATTTCTGTTCCGGCTGGCCGAGTAGATATTGAAGCGGGACGGTTGATGCCTATTGGCGCTCAATTAATTGCCCCCCGTTTAGAAGAAAAACTGCTTTTAAAGGTTGCGGAAATTTTAGAATAAAATAAGTGAGCCGAAAAATTATCAGATAGAAAAAATGGCAGAAGGAAATAAATTAGGGAAAGAATAAATTCGGAAAAAAATAAATTAGGAAAAAGATAGCTAGATTAATAAATTTTATGAGGACAACTATTAAATGGAATAAATCTACTTTGTATTTAGGCTTAGCGGTCATTGTTATTTTGGCGGCGATATTTTTATCACTGTTTCGCTATTTTAAAAAAGCCCCAGCGGATATTATTGTGAATGATGTAGTGTCTAAAGGAGCCGTGGCTCAAAGTTATGTCGTCTTAAGTTCGCCGCGCTTAAAAGATGATGATAAATTTTTTGGTTCAGAAGAAGCTTTACTTAAAATTTTTGTCTTCGAAGATTATACTAGTTCTTATAGCGCTTCTTTAGCGGATACTTTAGATCGGATTAAAGCCGAGCTGGGCGATAAAGTAGCGGTGGTTGTTCGCCCTTTTTCTAATAATTCTTTAGAAGCCCTCGAAGCGGCTCGGGCCGTCTTTTGCGCGGGCCAAGAAGGGAAATGGAAAGAAATGCGCGCTTTACTATTTATAAGAGCCAAGAATAAGCAGCTGATTACTGACGATTGGTCGCCCTATATCGGACAGTTGAAATTAGCAGAAAATAATTTTTTAAGTTGCTTGACTAATCAAGAAAAATCAGGAACAATAGAGCAGTTATTAGGCGAAGCAAAAAATTATGGCGTCCAAGGAGCGCCGACTATTTTCGTTGGCGACGAACTCGTGGTTGGCGCGCGGCCGTATGACGACTATGTTGATTCTAACGGTGACAAAATTGAAGGTTTAAAATCTTTAGTAATTAGAAAATTATTTTAGAGTCTAAAATTTAGAGGAGAGGTCGCATAGCGGTCTAGTGCGCACGCCTGGAAAGTGTGTGTACCGCAAGGTACCGAGGGTTCGAATCCCTCTCTCTCCGCAGATTGTAAATAGCCCTAAACATGGGCTATTTTTGATAGGGAGTTTATCGCTTGGGAACGGCGTGATATAATAAATTTATGACTTCATACAAACATACCCAAATTGGATATCTGATGCTGGTGGTTACGCTGGCCGTGCTGGCGCTCTTCGCCTGGGCTTATATTACGGCCTCGGCCGAGCCTCCCTCGATTGACTCCGGTACCAATTTTCTCATTACTGCCATAATGGTATTAATTTTGTTTATTCTAGCATCGTTTGTCACGCTAACAGCATCGATTGATGAAAATTATCTTCGAATTAAATTTGGTTACGGAATTTTCGTCAAGAAGTTTGCCCTTAATCAGATAGCTTCAGTTCGAGCAGTAAAGAATCACTGGTATTACGGCTGGGGAATGAGAGTCTGGTTCTGGCCGTATATGTGGATTTACAATGTTTCCGGTTTTGAGGCGGTGGAAATAATTATGAAAAATGGGAAAGTCTATCGCCTAGGAACGGATGTTTCTAAGGAACTCGAAACGGCAATCAAGCAAGCGATAAATTTCTGAACGAAAATATAATAACCGTTCCCGCTACGTCAGTTTAATTAATATGTCTTGACAAGGTTTTTAATGTCGTATATACTAAGTATATACAATGTATATACTAATTTATAACTAATAAAAATATGGACTCAACCGTTATTAATATAAAAACAGATATTAAAGTAAAAAAGGAGGCTCAAAAAATAGCCGCTGATTTAGGTTTGAGTTTAAGTGGAGCAATTAATGGGTTTCTAAAACAACTTATTCGCAATAAAGCGGTTTTGTTTACTCTAAACGAGGATACACCCAGCGATTATTTATTATCTTCCATTAAAGAATCGAGGAACGAGAGAAGGGCGGGAAAGTTTTATTCTTTTAAAAATAATCAGGCCGCCATTAGTTTTTTGGATAATAAATAATCTATGCAGATTGAGTATTCCCATAAATTTATTAAGGAATTTAAAAAATGTCCAGTCAATGTAAAAACTAATTTTAAGGCAAGATTAGAAATTTTTATTAATGACCAGTATCATTCCATATTGAATAATCATCCCTTGATTGGCGAATTGAGGAATTATCGAAGTATTAATATTAATGGTGACTGGCGGGCTATTTTCGAAGAAGCAGAAGGCGGTCAAATTATTTATTTTGTGGCCATTGGTACACACAGCCAATTATATTCTTCTTAAATATAGGTTTCTCCTACGTCCCACCCTCTCCGCAGATTGTAGATAGCCCTAGACGTGGGCTATTTTTAATAGATAGTTTATCGCCTTAGAACGGCGTGATATAATATATACATGAATTCGCAGATCGAGACCTCAATTGCTATAAAAGATTTAGTTAAAGATATTAAGAGTCCTATATCCGTGGCCTCCCTTATTAATATTAGGGATTTAATGTATGCGAAAATTACAATACGTCCATATGACGATTCCACAAAAAAACATGAAAAAGAAATAAGATGGAAGAGGACGGCTAGCGAAATTCTTAAAGATGGTTATGTGTACAGCGGTAAGGCCTGTACAGATTTAACTGTTTTATTTATTGCTTTGTGCAAAGCGCTTGGATTAGAGACAAATTTTGTTAAGGTGACAAGTGATGAAAAAATCCACTCTATCGCCGAAGTGAGGCTGGACGACGGTTGGTATATCTTTGATGTTTCAAGAAAAAATATTCCGTTTAAAGGATTAATTACAAAAGAAACACCTTATCAAGAATGGAAATTATGGGGAAAGGGTAAAGACGCTTGGGAATTGGGACTTATAGATTTTGAAAGTATTTCAAAATTTTTTAAATTTTTGTATAAAACCATTCCAACCACATCTCATCCTCTTCACAGTAAAATAAAAACTCAAACGGGTTTTATTTAGTTTACTCGCGGAGAAGGGCCGGGAGAGAGGATTAATTTGTCAATTTGACGTAATTTTTTCTAGGAGTTAACATATTTAGTCACTTAAGTGATAATCAGAACTTTAAAAATTTGTAAAATAATAATCACTAAATATCAAGGAGCACGGTCATGAAAAGAAAAATAGTCACAGAAATTATTAACGTTGAGCTGGAACCGGAATTACCGCCCCGGCCGAAATTTCAGAAGGGTATTAGCCGAGCGCCTAACCGTAATTTAGAATTGAACGCGGCGGATGTAAAATTAGCACTACGCAATGCGCTTCGCTATCTGCCGGAAGAATTACACGAGGTTATGGTCCCGGAGTTTTTAAAAGAACTTAAAACTCGAGGGCGGATCTACGGTTATCGCTTTCGTCCAGCAGGACATATTTATGGTCACCCGATTAATGAATACAAAGGAATAATTGAAGCCAAGGCGCTACAAGTTATGATTGATAACAATCTGGATTTCAACGTTGCCCTTTATCCCTATGAACTGGTAACTTATGGTGAAACCGGTCAGGTTTTCCAAAACTGGATGCAGTATCAGTTGGTCAAAAAATATTTACAGATTATGCGAAATGATCAAACTTTGGTTATTAGCTCCGGACACCCGGTCGGCTTATTCCCCTCAGTTAAATCAGCGCCGCGAGTAATCAGTACCAATGGTTTAATAGTCGGACAATGGGATAACCCAGTTGAATTTAAAAGATGAGCCGCTCTCAGCGTTTCTAACTACGGGCAAATGACGGCTGGTGGGTGGATGTATATCGGGACGCAGGGCATATGTCATGGTACCTATATAACTATCATAAATGCCGCGCGAAAATATTTAAATTTGCCTAATGATAAAAATTTAGCCGGTATTTGTTTTGTTTCCTCTGGTTTAGGCGGGATGTCCTGCGCTCAACCAAAAGCCATGAAAATTGCTGGCGGTATTGCCGTGGTGGCCGAGGTTGACTACAGCCGGATTAAGCAAAAATTAAAACAACATTGGATTGATCGAGTTAGTAATAATTTAGTAGAGGTGGAAGAATTAATTTTAGAGTATAAAAAATCTGGTCGCCCGCTTGCTCTAGCTTATTATGGGAACATTGTCGATCTGTTGGAGTATCTCTCTCTTTGCCAAGTGCCAATAGAATTGATTTCTGATCAAACTTCTTGTCATGTGGTTTATGAGGGCGGCTATACGCCAGTCGATTTTGATTTTACATCAAGCCGTCGGTTAATGGATGAGGATAATCCCCGATTTAGAGCAGCTGTTAATGATTCGTTGAAACGTCATTTCCAGGCTATTGGTAGAATGATAAATCAAGGCTCGCATTTCTGGGATTATGGTAATAGTTTTATGTATGCTGTAATGAAATCTGGTGAAAAGAGAATTACAAAAAATGGGCAGGATGATCGAGATGGTTATATTTGGCCGTCTTATGTCGAAGATATCATGGGACCGCTGTGTTTTGATTACGGTTTTGGTCCCTTCCGTTGGGTTTGTTTGAGCGGGGAACAGGCCGACTTAGATTATACTGACGAGCTCGCTTTAAACTTAATAAATCCCGAACAGAGCTCCATGCACAATGATAATTATGAGTGGATTGCTCACGCCAAAGAATATAATTTAGTCGTCGGAACCAAGGCCCGTATTCTATATAATGATGAAGAAGGTCGAATAAAAATCGCTTTGGCCTTTAATAAGGCGGTTAGAGACGAAAGAGTGGGTCCCATTATGATCGGTCGAGACCATCACGATGTTTCCGGAACAGATTCTCCTTCTCGGGAAACGGCCAACATCTACGACGGCAGTCGACCGACAGCGGATATGTCAGTACAGTGTTTTGGTGGTAATATTGCTCGCGGCATGACCTTGGTGGTTCTATCTAACGGCGGGGGCGTAGGAATAGGGTTAGCTAGTAACGGTGGTAATGGTATTGTTTTAGATGGCAGTCGACGTATTGATAAAATTATCAAAAGCGGGCTGTCTTGGGATGTTATGGGTGGCGTGGCTAGACGTAATTGGGCAAGAAACCCCCAAGCTATGGCAACCGCAAAAAAATGGAATAAAAAACATGAAACCAGTGGCCAGATTACTATCCCCAATTTAGTTAATAATGATTTAATTGATAAGGCAGTATCAGATGCCGGTTTAGTTCAGTAACAATCGTAAATTAAAATATTTCGAAACGAGAGATTCTCCATTCTCTCGTTTTTTATTTCGTTATCGCCGTTCCAGTATATCACTAATCATTTTTTAGTTTACTATAAGCACGAGTATATTCCGGACTGGTTCCGCAGCAGCCGCCAATAATTGTGGACCCTAGGTTAACCCATTGGCGACAATGTTTTAAATAAACATTTATTTGGTCGGCAGTATCAAATTCCCAACCATTATTATTATTGGCATGTCCGGCGCCATTGCCGTATGCCCCATAAGGGAGGGTAGTTATTTTTTTTATTTTTTGTAAGGCTCTCGTGGCTACTTCTCCCGGAACGCAATTAACCAGTATGGCGAGCGGTGAGAATTTTTCGAGTCGTTTGATAGCCTGACTCCACTGATCGCCATTTAAAATGTCGCCCGCTGAATTAGCCGTGAAGCTGATCAGGAAAGGTTTGCCGGTCCTAGATACGGCTTCTGCCGCAATCTCAGCTTCTTGGATACTATTAAAAGTTTCTAAAAGAAAAAGATCTATGGGTGTCTTAGCTAATATTTGAGCCTGTTCATCATGCTCTTTTTTTAATTCAGACAGTGTCGGTATTAGATCTGGTCGGTAACAGTCTTCTAAAGTTGTCATACATCCGGCCACGTAAACTCGCCGTTGGGTTTTAGACTCTTGGCGGGCGCTAATAGCTAGCTTAACAGCGAGATGATTGATTCTTTCGGTTTCTGATTCGAGGTTGACCTTGGCTAAGGTACGGCGTTGGGTACGGAAAGTATTGGTGGTGATAATATCAGCGCCGTCTTTAATATAATCTAGATAAATATCTTTTAGTAATTCCGGTTTTTCAAATAAAACTTGAGCTGACCATAAGGGAAGCTTGGTCGGGAAACCGCGTCGTAAAATTTCTGTGCCAGTTGCCCCGGCTAAAAAATATAATTTTTCTTTTTGTATTTGCATATCATATTAAATAAATAATAAAGTAGGGAGATAGACGAAAATAGCGTCTATCTCCCTGAGTTTTACGGTTGAGATTTTCCTTCGATCACATAGATTTTGTGATAAAGCTCGAGCCCTTCTAATCTTCGCTTTTCGGCCGATTGCGCATTAATACGCTGATGGCCGAGGCGGTCAGTGAAGAATTCGAATTCTTGTGGGCCGGATGTTTCTATCGCCACCAGGCTAGCGAGGGAAGTGCTTGGACATTGCGGGATAATTTCCGAGTAAATTACTCGAGGTATATACCGACAGTCTCTAAACATCTTTTTTAACAGTGGTAAACCGGGGCGACCCCCTAAGTTGAGGATTACTCGTCCCTGAGGATTAAGGATGTTATGAGCACGTTGCAGAAGGGCTTCGTTAAGACCGAGCCCAAAGCTATGAAGAGAAGCCTCGTAGCGCATCGGATCATAGTAGTGAGCCAAGTTATCTTTTTCGTCCAGATTTAAGGTCGTGGGTATTTGAGGAATACAGGCGACAATAACGTCTACCTTTGGGGGAGCTTCATTTTTATCTTCCCGAGAGATTAAATCCCATTTACCAAAAAGAGGAATAAAACGCTGATCAGCTATTTGAGCCAGATTACGAACCGTTAGTTCTGTGCAGCGGTAGCCGTAATCACTGAAAAAGAGTTTATCCGCCTGGCACCACCGAGCCAGACATATTTGGTTGAGGCCAGTCCCGACGCCGACTTCCCAGATGTCTAGTCCGGCGAAGGTGTTGGCGATAGATTTTAGTCCGCGTAAAAACGCGAAACTCCAGACATCGGGTATGAAGGCCCAAGCCGGTATGTCAAGGAAATTCTCGCCTTCCCACAAATCAGGGGGAAGGATTTCGTTGATTTTTTTCTTACTCATGGTTTTTCCCTTTCGTTGTTAAAGAAAATCCTCGCTGTTTGCGAGGATTATGATTTCGATCTCTTATTAAATATCAAAACCATGATTCTCGCCGCGAGGAGTAAACCATGGTCATCATAAAATTTTTGCAATTATATTTAGAGTTCATAAATAGATAATATTTTAAAAAACCTCCGTTTGAAGACGAAGGTTTTTTATGAAAATTTATTGATCAATTATAAATAATCCCTTCGCCATGAGAGTTTCATCATAACCATCATTAATTGTTTTGTGGAAAGAGTTATCATAATATAAATATAGCAAAACCTATAAATTTGTCAAATTACTTGACAAAATTATATTATTATTGTAAGATTATTACCTTAGTATTTAATAGTTAATTTAACAATTTAATTTGGGAGCTGTCATGAAAAGAGAAAAGAAATACGGCAAGCCCCCTTGCCGACTTAAGATCAAAATTACCGGGGAAGAATTTCTAATATTAGTGAAAAAATTTGAATATAGGGGTGATTGGTCGGAGGTATTTTATTTATATTTTGATACTGACGATTGCCAGAATAAGGCTGATCTTTATAGTCAGCAATTTCGTTTAAGAGTTCGGGAGAGAAAAGGTGAATACTCTTTAGAATTGAAGAAATATAAAGGGGAGAAACATGTAGAAATGTCACAGTGGATTTCTGATGAGGAGTTTCGTCTACTCTTCCAAGGTTTAGTACCAAATGGAGAAATTAGAAGAAATATATCTTTTCTCCAGAAACCAGTTCGTTGTATTGGCCTAGCGAACACAGTTCGAAAAAAGATACATTTTCATCACGGGATTTTAGTTTTGGACCAGACGCATTGTAATGCTCACACTTATTATGGAATTGAATTCCGGTCCGATGAAGCGGTATCACCGGAGATCATTCAAGAGATCCAGAGTCAGCTAAATGTGCCGATGCGTGAGTATCAGCTAAAAATTGAAGAATTGTGGGGGACATAAAGAGACAGGGGCTGTCTCTTTTTTATTAGTACTGGCGATTGAACCATTTTTATCAAACTTTGTTTTTTTCGGCCATTGGCGCTTATTAATATCTGTTTTAGTTATTTTATGTTATAATTTAAATATATATTTGATTAATTTAATAGATATTTTTGAAAAATATGGCTAAGCCGCAGTTACTCGACTATATTAAACGGTGTTCCGATCAAAATTTTAGTAAAGATCAAATTAGCGCGGAACTGACAAAAGTTGGTTGGTCGACTGTTGATATTAATGAGGCTTTTGTCGAGTTTTTATCAGTTCGACCAGTTCAGCCAACAGTTCAATCAACCGTCCAATCAATGGTTCGGCCGACGACTCAGCTGACGACTCAGCCGACGGTTCAGCCGACGGTTCAACCGATAGCTCAGTCGAATTTAGCCAGTGGGTCGGTGGGAGCCGATAAAAATGCTATAAATCCAGACGTCGCTAAGTCGGATGTCGCTGAAAACTCGCTGAAGACAGAAACTAAAATTGGTAAAAAGGAAAAAATAAAAAAGTCCTGGTCCTGGCCGACTATCAAATTTAATAAAACCTCGATTATAGTAATTTCTGTTTTGGGCGTTTTGTTTTTGGGCGCTGGAGCCTTAGCTTATTTTTATTATTTTCCTTCGCCCCAAAGAGTTTTAAATAAGATGGTTTCCCGTTTAGGCAGTGTTCAGTCCTTAACTTATTCTAGTGAAATAAAAGTAGAATATAAGCTTAGCGAGTCGCTTATTAATAGTCAGGCTTATCAGGATATAGTCGATAAAAATTCGACTAGCTCTCTTTTTAGTGCTTCTTTTAGCGGCCTGGATGCCCCGAAAAATATTCATGAACTTACTCTTAATTTAATTGGTCAAACTGATTTTCAGACTAATTTAAAAAATTCTTTAATTTTTGAAGCACGTTCTTCGGAGATAGCGGGCGGAGCGAAATTCGCTTTAGAGACACGCCTGATTAATAATTGGGTATATCTAAATTTAGATTTACCAAATATAGGTTTTATTGATCCTAGTATTTTAAAAAATCAGTGGCTGAAATTAGAGACGGCGACGGATTTAAGTAAACTAGCAGATGTTAATGGATCAGTGGCTAGTACGACGGCGGATAATAAAAATAGTTTAGCGCAGTGGTTCGCTAGATCCGAACAGCTGAAAGACGCTTTGATTGAGTCGGCGGCCTTTAAGCTTAATAGTGTTTTGCCAAGCGAACGAATAAATAATGCCGCTACTTATCATTATAGTTTTGCGGTTGATAAACCCGGTCTGGAACTTTTTATCGTTAAAGCTAATAAGATACTATTAGCCAAGGATTTAAACGACCAAGATATCGCCCCCATCAAAAAAAATATTGATCGAATCGACTTAGCGACCGGGGAGATTTGGATTGGCCAAACGGATTTCTTACCCTATAAAATATCTTTTAATTTTACCCTGAAAGATAAAGCGGATGATCCTGTTAAGGTAGAAAAAATAACTTTAGTTTTATCCGGTCAAAATTTTAACTCGCCGTTAACTGTGAAAGAACCGGAATATTCGAGAACTGTGGCGCAGATGATGCAAGAATTTTTAGAGCCGCTGCTGGCTAGTAGTATTAAAGAGGTGGCTAGTTCAAGCGACGCTTCTTTAGCGACTAGTACGAACTTGGGCGAATTATCTACTAGTTCGCCGATTATGTCTGACCAAAATATTGACTCTGATAGCGACGGTTTAACTGATTATCAGGAAGTCAATGTTTATCAAACTGATCCCCTAAATAGAGATAGCGACGGCGATTCCTATTCGGACGGGGAAGAAGTTAAGAATGGGTATAATCCTAAAGGCCCGGGTAAACTCGCTAGCAGTACGGTAATATTACTGACGCCCAGCGCTCCTATTGACAGATAAATAAAAAAGTTATATAAATATTCTAGCTATTTATTAAATGTAGTTTTTTAAAAATTTCAGTTGAAAGGGACTAAAATGGAAGACGCCCAAGCAAACCGGCCGATAGAAAATTTTTGTTTTTTGGCTAATCTAATAAAAACCGGAATTCCTCTAGATTGTGAGGACAAATCTCTAGCTCATCTTATTAAGGCTAGCGAATATTTTGCCGTTGATCAAGAAATTAGTAATTCGATTAATGGCCAAAACAGTGCTAGCTCGATAAAACGTATTGGCGTTTTATTTTCTTTTAATTATGGTATTAACTTATCCGGGGAACTAAAGGATAGAAATTGCCGAGCGGCTAATTTAGCCGAATTACTAGTTCTCGGCTTTAAATATCCTGGCTTTCAGCGCTTTTTTCCTATTGTCGCTTCGGCCAGTCATTTCTCGGGATTTACCTCGATTACTCTAATACCGTACTTGGGATTGGAAAGTGGCTCTCGGGTTTTAAGATTGGTAAGTATTACAGATTATAAGGCCTTGGAGAAAATGTGCGTTTTGGGAATTAAAAATTAGCTCGTCATTAGCTCGTCGCTAATGTCTAATAATGTCTAATTATGTTATTAAAAAGCCTCGTCTAACAACGAGGTTTTATATTGGCTAATATTTATTAAATGCTATTGACTGATATAT
>JAVHRV010000038.1:0-4140 GCA_036171815.1 Patescibacteria group bacterium | reverse complement strand
GAGTATTTTAAATTTCGTTCCATGACGCCTAATTCCGATAGTATGCGCTACAATGAATTAGCCGATCGTAATTTACGGACGGATGGGCCGATGGTGAAAATAAAAGATGACCCGCGAGTGACGCGAGTCGGTAAGATTATTCGTCGGTGGTCAATCGATGAACTGCCGGAATTATTTTTAGTTTTTAGCGGTCGGATGAGTCTCGTCGGACCGCGTCCTCATTTGCCAGAGGAAGTCGCTAAGTACGAAAATTATCATAAAAAAACTTTAACTATTAAGCCGGGTATAACTGGCTTAGCGCAAGTTTCCGGGCGCAGTGATTTATTATTTGAAGAAGAGGCTAAACTCGATATTTATTATATTGAAAATTGGTCATTACTCTTAGATATTTCTATTTTATTAAGAACGCCCTTTGCGGTTTTAAAGCATCGCCAGGCGGAATAAATTATGAAAGTTGCTTTAATTCACGATCATTTAGCGCAAGACGGCGGGGCGGAAAAAGTCTTACAAGTTTTTGCCGGGATGTTTCCGACGGCGCCTATTTATACTCTTTTGTATGAATCAGATAATATCAATAAATATTATCAGGGCCGACAGATTGAGTCCTCAATTATTCAAAAGCTCCCGGGGGGCGTAAAACATTATAAATGGTATTTACCGTTTATGCCTATCGCGGTAGAGTTTTTTGATTTACGACTCTATGATTTAGTGATTTCGGACACGAGTTCATTCGCTAAAGGCGTGATTACTTCGCCCGACTGTTTGCATATTTGCTACTGCCATACGCCGACTCGTTATCTTTGGAGCGATACTCATCAATATATCAACGAACTTAAATACAATAAATGGTTGAAAAAGATTGTGTCTTTAATATTAAGCGCGATTAGGCTTTGGGATAAAGCCGCGGCCGATCGGGTAGATTTATTTATTGCTAATTCTCGGACTGTTCAAGACCGGATAACAAAATATTATCGTCGGGAGTCGACGGTAATTTATCCGCCGGTGGAAATCAATAAATTCTCTTTAGTCGATATAACTAACCAGCCGGACGATCAGCGGTATTTTTTAGCCGGTTGCCGTCTAGCGCCCTATAAGAGAATTGATATTGTCATTGAAGCCTTTAAAATATTAGGTGATAATTTTAAATTAAAAATTTTTGGTGATGGCATTGATTTACGGCGTTTACAAGAATTAGCCCGGGGAAGTAAAAATATAGAATTTTGTGGGCGAGTGTCCGAAGAGGAGAAGGCGGAATTATTTAAGAGAGCCCAGGCTTTTATTAATCCCCAGGAAGAGGACTTCGGTATTACCGTAGTAGAATCAATGGCGAGCGGCCGTCCGGTCATCGCTTATCAAAAAGGCGGCGCGACAGAAACAGTAATCGAAGGAAAATCCGGTTTATTTTTTAAAGAACAAACCCCCGCCGCGCTCGCCGCGACGATTAATAAATTTCGCAGTGGGGATTTTAATCCGGCGGACATCCGGCGTCAGGCGGAACAGTTTTCCGTAGAAAATTTCCAACGCCAGATTACGGAATTTATTGCGAAACATAAAAAACAAGAATAAGAACAAGAATAAGAATAAATAATAATAAGCTGACCCCTTTAACTATGAAGATTGGAATTGATATCAGAGTTTTAATGGATAAGCAATATAGCGGCATATCAGAATATACCGCTAATTTATTAGCGGCTATTTTACGTCAGGATAAAAGTACTGATTATCGCTTATTTTATAACTCTTGGGAGAATTTGAGCAGTAAATTAGAAAAATGGCAGGGCAGCAATTCTCGTCTGATCGGTACGCATATTCCCAATAAACTTTTTAACTATCTTCTGCAAAAAATATTTAAGTGGCCCCGGTTAGATCAAGTTTTGGGCGGCGTTGATTTATTTTGGTAGCCTCATTTTAATTTTACCAGTCTGAGTAGCGTTAAATCGGGACTTAAAAAAATAATTACCGTCCATGATTTATCCTTTTTACGCTACGGAGAATTTTTTAGTTGGCGCAAAAATTTTTGGCATCGCGCTTTAGGGATTAAGAAAAGTCTTAGGGAGGCGACGATGATTGTCGCTGTGTCCGAAAACACTAAAAATGATTTAGTCGAACTAGTGGGGATTCCAGCCGATAAAATCCGGGTGATTTATGCCGGGAATAATATTGTTGTCAGGACGATTAAGCGGGAGGAACAAGCCGATTTTTTGCGCCGCTACCAATTTCAAGGGCAGTTTATTTTATATTTAGGCAATATCGAACCACGTAAAAATATTGTGGGTTTAATTGCGGCTTATGATAATTTACGTCGCTCCGATCAGCTAGGGAAGAAACGGCTAGGCGACTTAAAATTAATCCTGGCCGGCGCGAATGGTTGGAAAAATCGTCAAATATATCAAGCCTGGAATAATTCTCCTTATCGAGATGATATTAAATTTCTAGGTTATGTTAATCAGGCCGATCGGGAAATTTTATATAGCTTGGCGTCTGTTTTCGCTTACCCTTCTTTCTATGAAGGATTTGGTTTCCCCCCACTTGAAGCTTTAAGTTATGGTCTGCCGGTAGTATGTTCGAATATTTCCAGTCTGCCGGAGATTGTGGGAAAAGCGGCTTTGACGGTCAACCCTTTTAGAATCGAGCAAATAACGGAAGCGCTGGAATTAGTTTTAACCGATGAGACTTTGCGGCAAAATTTAATAAGAGAAGGATATCAACGGGTTCAATTATTTTCTTGGGACAAGACGGCGACGGAATATCTTAAATTATTTAAATCGTTATCTTAGTGCCCACTGAATCTTATTTTTTGCCAAGAGAATAAGAAAACAAAAACTAGAAAATTAACCATCACGATCGTCGCTCCGGCCGGTAGATTAGCATAAAAGGATAGGCTCAAGCCGCTTAAAACGGAAAAGACGGCGATCGCGGATGAGAGAATAAGAGCGACCTTAAATCCTTTGGCGATTTGTAGAGCCGAAGTGGCTGGTAAAATTAATAGGGCGGAGATCAGCATGATTCCGACCATTTTTATTGCCAAAACTACGGTGATGGCGGTTAAACTGATTAGCAGAAGATTGAGGCGGTCGGTTTTTATGCCTGATATTTTAGCGTAGGCTTCGTCAAAAGTTGTTGAAAATAGATCGTTATAAAAGAATAGAATTATTATGAGCACTAGGCCGGATAAAATAAGCGACAGATATAATTCTGGTTGACTGATGGCTAAAATATTGCCAAAGAGGTAACTTAATAAATCGACGTTAAAACCATTAGATAAACTGGCTAAGATAACGCCGCCGGCAATGCCGACTGAGGACACTATGCCAATAGCGCTGTCGCCGTACATTTTAGATTTTTCGCTTAATTTAAAAATAAAAAATGAAGCGATTAAAACTAGGGGTATCGCTAAATAAAAAGGATAAAGGCCAAAGAAAAGGGCAAGAGCAATCGCTCCAAAACTAACATGCGACAAACCGTCGCCGATTAAGGATAAGCGCCGTAAAACCAAAAATAGACCGAGAGTGGCACTTAATATGGCAATCAGCGCTCCGGCCAGATAGGCTCTTTGAATAAATTCATATTGCCAAAAGTCGAAAATTAGCATAATTTAATTTGGATTATGTTGATGACAAATAAGATGTTGAGAAAAAGTTCCGAAATATTTTTCCATATCCGGGGAATGACAAAAGTCAGCTAGTGGCCCACAGAAAATAACTTTTTTATCTAAGTATAAAAGTTTGTTGGCATATTGCCCAATATAAGCAGTGTCGTGAGTAATAATTATTATAGTTAGTCCTTGTTCTTGGTTTAATTTGGCTAATAATTGAAAAAAATTAGTACGTGTTTCTGGGTCAAGAGCCGCGCTTGGTTCATCAAGAATTAGTATTTGTGGTTGAGAGACTAGGGCTCGAGCTAGGAATACTTTTTGTTGCTCGCCCCCGGACAACTCGTTTATCGGTCGCCGAGCGAGATTAGCGATTCCCAGTTGATCTAAGGTATTTCTTATTTTTTGTCGGTCGGCGAGGTTTAATATTTTAGGATATTTTTTTTTAGATAATAAACCGAGGCTAACTACTTCTTGAGCTGAGACGGGGAAGAGAGGATTAAAAGTATGTATTTTTTGTGGCAGGTAGCCAATTTTTTCCCAAGATT
>JAVHRV010000037.1:0-4186 GCA_036171815.1 Patescibacteria group bacterium | reverse complement strand
CGCCAGCGTCAATTGCGAACAACAAGGCGGTCGGTCGCAAATAGTGACGCGACCGGACGGCGGTCAGTATGGTTTGTGTTATTTTGAGGATAACCGCGCTTGTGAAGAATGGGCAATGATGCGCGGCGACTGTCCAGTCGGCGGTGTGAAGACTACGGGTTATAGTACTGACGCGCAGAAATATTGTGCTTGGAGCGGTGGGCAGACTATTGCGACCCCGAACGCCGTCTGTACTTTTAAAGATAGCTCGACTTGTGCCGATGACGCTTTTTATGCCGGTACTTGCCAACCCGGCGAAAAAAATAAATAAAATAAATATTCTAAATTATAATCGTTCCCGGTCTATCCTCTTAGCATATTTAAATAGCCTTAAACACGGGCTATTTTTGATAAGGAGTTTATCGCTTCGGAACAGCGTGATACAATAGAATTATGAATTTTACTGGCAATCAAAATTTATACATAGGAATATCAGAGAAAAAAGATGGGCCTATGAAGAATTCTTCGGCCAATCGTCTTTTATTTTTTAAAAATCATAATTTAGATAATAAAATTATAGTCGCCGCGGGATTAGTTCATGAAAATAAGGTAGTTGTTGTTGATGATATAAATGAAAGCGAATCAATTTTGGATTGTGACGCTTTAATAACGAATCAGACTAAATATTTACTAACAGTAACTATCGCCGATTGTTTACCTATTTATTTTTACGATAAAAATAAGAAAGTAATAGCTTTAGCTCATGCTGGTTGGCGTGGGGTCGTTTCAAAAATTGCCGAAGAGGTTATTAAGGTATTCATAAGTCATTGCCATTCGAATCCGAACGATATCGAGGTCTTTATTGGTCCACATATTAAAGATTGTCACTTTGAGGTTAAGGATGATGTTGCTAGTCAATTTAAAATTTCCGATTTTATTCATCGAGAGGGGAAAATATATATAAATCTTGCCAAAATTGTTAAAGATCAACTTCTTCAATCCAATATTAATAATAACAATATTAGTATCAGCGAAGAATGTACTTATTGTTTAAACGATCGATATTTTTCTTATCGGCGAGATAATCCCCAAGAACTAGAAACGATGATTGCTTATATGGGGTTAAAATAATTTATATTTAACTGGACTTGATTTCTGGCGCGAAAATTGTTAGGATAAAATATATCAGAATAACGCCCATTAATTTTTTGGACGTTATTTGTTTGTTAATTGTTAAATTTCTTGTTCTTTCAATAATTTAGGAGATCCAATGGTCCAACAGAAAGTTAAACGAACATTAATATCAGCCAGTATTTTAGTGCCCATTTTAGTTTTTTTGGCTTTAGTCGCTAATAATATATATTTTTGGTTCGTCACGATTTTTATTATTTTACTTGTTTATTTATTTGTTTATTTACAGGCTCACCCGTTTAATCGTTTGCGCCCGGGCAGAATTTACGAATTAATACACTGTGAATATTATGGTTCAAATATTAGCTTTGTTATTTTTCGCACCGCCGATCAGAAAAAAACCGTGCTAATCAGTAAAAATATTCATTTTCAAGATGATCCGCAAGTCGGTCAAAAGTTTTTAGTCAAAAGAAATGAGCGAGGCAAAGGTTTGATATTATGTGTCGTTAAAAAAGATTAGGGTATCCTGTCTTTCAAAAAGGTTTGTTAATCGAACCTTTTTTTATTGGTCTTAGTTGACATTGGCCTCGGTTGACAGATGATAATTTTTTAGGTAATATTTTTAGTTAAACAGTTATTTAACAAGAGTGTAATCATCAATTAATTTAGGAGAATTATCGTGAAAAATTTTTTGGGTTTTGTATTTTTATTTAGTATCTCTATTTTGAGTCAGGATATTAATAAATGTACTATTCGATTTTCGGAATATTCGGATAGCCTGTCCGTAGTGGTAAATTCTCGAGCGAAGATAGTGACTTGGCCGAGGTTTACGCCGGGAAATCATTGTCCCGATAGTAGCTTGTCTTTTACTTTAGGTCGAAATGATCCGGTTAGTTCCTTTTGGGTAGCGATTTTAGCGAAAAGGAAAAGGGGCCAGAGCTCGGGACGGGTTAGCGCGACTGCCAGTATTTATCATATTTCATCCGGTCCGCTATCGCCCGATTTATCCTTACCTTTACAGCTAGAGCTAGAAGTTCCAGCTACTAAAGATTTAGTTTTTCATGGTCGGATATTTAGCGGGGAAGGTCAAGCGCCGTCTAGCTCGAGAATCATTACGGAAAAATTCAGTGATTATTTTATAGCTCGAGAATTTCCGGTGATCCTGTTAGATACGGGGAAATATTTCGTTCGTTATTCTCGGCTTAATCGTCTTGATTCAATTAAGGTCGTTTATTCTTGGGTTGATAAGCTCGGTCAAGCAAAATTATCTGAAGCTTTTGCGGCCTTTGATAGTGCCGCGAGCCAGATCGGTCAACTAGCGCCAAATTTTTGGCATCGGTATATTCAAAATTTTGCCGGAGCGGAATTTACTCTGGTTTATATTATCAGTCCGGATTTAATCACCGGTTTAGAAAGTTGTAGTGCTCCTTATTTAATAACGACGCCGCAATTTATTTCTGAAGAGTTGCCTTATCATGTACTGCTCCATACGCTAATCGGTAAATTTTGTGCTCCGGCAGAATATCGGGCGGACGACGGACATTATCATCCGTCCGACCTCCTCGGATTTTATGAAGGTTTAACCACCTTTTTAAGTCTTAGATTCAGCTCGGGCGACTTAACGGCTTTTGCTAATAAATTAGCGGGCAATTTATATCGCGCGAAGTTGGCTCCCGATTATGTTGATTTACGCGAATTAGCTTATGATCAAAAATGGGAAAGTTGGTATGCTAAGGGTTATTTATTCTGGTTATCACTTCAGGCGGCGGGATTAGACGTCCCCGCGTTTGTTAGTTGGATCTTTGAGAATGAATTAATAAATTCTGGTCGAACTTTTATCCAGTTTAGTGATATCTTAAACTGGCTGAAAAAATTTAATCCAGCGGTTTACGAATTAGCAGCGAAAAATTATCAGGGTGATTATTTGGCGGCGGCTTGGCAAATACTGGCTACCGCTGGTTGGAGCCCGGCGCCCTTAAAAGAAAGTCCTAGATGGTATAAATATTATTTAGGGCCTTATCCGATAACGCCAGGTGTCCAATTACCGACTGACGATTATCCGGTTCTGGCGGGCTATCCTAAATATTTAATTACTCCCGATGGTTCTAAACTAGTGATTGAAGCGACTGATGACGACGAAGCTTTGCAGCTTTTTAAAAGTCAGCCGGATCAATTATTTTTAGTAGAATTTTCGAGCGGCGAAAAACTGAAGCTTAAAGATAATTTTTGTTTTTCGGACGGGACGCCGTATTTTATGTTCGGGCGCCTTAAAACTGATTTAAGCCAGGAACAAAAAGTTTTCTGGCGAAAACTAGATCACTTCACTAAATAATAAGGAGGTGAAAATCTATCTCCGTTTGGCTGGACCAGACGGAGATTTTTTTATATAAAAGATTACGGCTAGGCGCGGCGAGAGTCGTTCATTTGAGTCGTCGTCATTTGAGTCGCTCCCGGCCTTCTGCTATGATATAAGGATGAAATATGATATCGCGATCAGAGAGACTAAGGTCACTCAGCCGCTAGTTCGATTCAAACAGCTTAATATTACTAAGCGAATTAAACTAGGTTTTTTTGTTTTTTTCTTTAGCTTAGTTAGTTTTTATGGCGGGGTTTTTTCGGCGCCGCCAGCCGCGGCCGCCTCTAAAACTATTCTTTTAAAAGTCCCCTTTACCTCTCAAGCGCCTTTAGGTCAGTGGCAAGACGAACGGCAGCAAGATGGCTGCGAGGAAGCGGCGGCTTTAATGGCGTTAGCTTGGCTTAAGCCGTCAAGCGCCCTTAATAAATTAGGCGGGGCACTCACTAAAAAAGATTGGCAGGATAAAATTATTAATCTTTCTAATTGGGAGGAAAAAAAATATGGCGAGTATCGAGACGTCTCGCTCGGCGATATTCGGGATTGGATATTTAAAGATTATTTTTCTTATAGCTCGACGACGGTTAAAAAAGTCGCTAGTGCCTCCGACATCATTAAAGAGTTAGAGAAGGGGAATTTAGTTTTAACGCCAATGAACGGCCGCGCTTTAAAAAATCCTTATTTTACGTATCCGGGACCGGAGCGGCATATGATTTTAATTAA
>JAVHRV010000036.1:0-4197 GCA_036171815.1 Patescibacteria group bacterium | reverse complement strand
AAAATAATCCATTAAACTTGGCCCAACCCTCCGTAAAGGTAATCTTACAAGCCGGAGGACTACCAACGCCACCAGTATAGTCATTAAAATCAATAGTTTTTTTTGTCGGTAAAAAAAGGATATCATTTGCTTTAGGAACACAATAGAGCTGATACATTTGATAACCTGAATGACCGTCTGCGTCCTGCTGTACGGCATTGTAGTCCGCGGAACCACAAATTTGGAAAGAGGCTGTCGGGTCAAGACAAGTACAGCCTGGCGTTGAATTAGTGTCCACGATGCCATCACATGGCAAAGTGCCGAAAGCATTGCGTGGCTCATCTTCAATTCTGGAAATCAAAGTATTAAATATATCGCAACTCTTAAACTGCCCCCCCGAATAAGCCAGCATTCTTCCCATCCTCTTCTCAACTAAACTAAAATTACCGTCAACCTGCGTGCAATAACTAAGCGGCGCTAAACCGGTATAGCCATTTGTCGATTTTCCGGTGACAGCCGAATTAATATGATCAACCGGATACCATAGCGAACAAACCGCCGGATTCTTTAAATCGTGTTCTAAACAATAACCTTCAAAACCGTCTCTGGTTAAACTATCATTGCAAGTTAAGCTTGATGTTTCCGGATATAATCGGCATTCGCGTGAGACATATTGACTAGGGGCGACTTCTAAAACCGGCTCGATATTTAAATCGTCAAAATAAACGCTGCCGGTCTGAGCCGCTGTCTCCACGCCCAATTCAACTCGATAAATATCATTACTATTAGCGGTTGTTCTAAACTTTAAAATTTTTCTCTCCCAGCCGCTATTAGCGCTAATGTTTTTTCCATTAGGCATCGTCGACAAATTCTTAAATGGAATATCGTCGGCAGCCTTACTATCTTTAGATTTAATATAAACTTGGCCGCCGACTCCGGAATTTTTGGTATTAACCAAGAAAGTTAAATAATAATCCTTATCGGCCAATAAAGAAACGCCCGATCCGAGTATTTGCGGTGAAATTAAATAACCGGCCGGAACTTTAAGATAGGTTTTGCCGCTCGCCGGATAATCGGTCGGCGCACCGGTTTTTTCTCTGACCAGTAATTCCTTAGCCGTGCTTTTGCCGTTAGTAAAACTGCAGGCAGTGCCGTTAACGCGCGTACAACTTAAAGACGGGACTAAATCTTCAAAATCATAATGGAAATCCGAATTGATACCGATTTCTTTCATCTGCCCTAAATAATATTTATCAATCAAAGAATAACCGCTCGAATCTTTATCGCGCGCCGAATCGTATACTCTGGCCGTAGAACTGGCGATATCGGTAAAATTCGCGCACTCTTTATTATCATCGCTTAAACGATTACATTCGCCAATCGCATAGCAAGTCGGCGACGTTGAGCTAGCTTCCTGAATATAAGTAACGCAGCTTAACCACTTAGCGCAAACACGATTCGGCTGAACTTTAATCAACTGGTTAGCATTACATGATCCTGCCTTATTGGCGTCACAAACAGCCGGCGACGTCCCGGCCGTATAAGCATTATTTACTAAAGTCGCCAAGCCGGCCGATCCGTTAGTGCTCCTCTCATTAAACAAGATACAGCCCTGATCAAAATTTACATTGCCGTTGCAAGTATTAGTCGTGGCGTCAATATTACTCTTTAATTGATAATCAATAACTGCCGGTTTAACAATAATTGTTTTATTGCTGTTCGGACCGCTGACCACGACCTTAGTATTACTAAGCGAATAGAATAATAAAGGTTCGGTCACGCTATCAGGAATTATTAATTCTTTAGTGCTCGTCCCTAAACTATTATCATTTAAAAGCGGTTTAACATCAAAATCAAAATTTAATTTAGTATTTCCATTACCGGCGTTAGCCTCGGCTTTAAAAATATAAAGTTTATAAGCTTCTAATTTAATCTCTTGGGTTCCGGCCGCGATCCAACCTTCTTTATTGCCGTCAATAGTTTGGTAATTTGGATTAAAAACTAAGTTCGGAATAAAAGAACTGATCGGATCAATATATTCTGTACAAGTCGATTCTTTCGCTTCGCATAATCCGGTCGTCGAATCAGGAACCGGAATTTGATTTCCCGCACCGCCTAAACCGAGAGTTTTTAAATAAGAACTGGTGCAAGGATAATCGTTATTATCAGTAACGCAAGAATTACCGGTGCCGCAATCGGAATTATTCAAACAGACAGCACTATTTAATTCCGCACCCTCGATAATTCCGGTCTTATTCTTATCGCAACGTTTAACCGTGCTCTTAAACCAACTTTTGTTAGCGCTGCTTGATCCCTTAGCGGCTCGATAAACGCAGGTATTGTCGCCCGGGTCTTTGAAATAAGAAGAGGCTCCGCTATTATCCGACCATTTCTCGCAACCGACCGAAGACTGGCGGCACAAAATAGTATTATAATTATCCGGATTATTTCGTTTAAAGACATCCGTCCAGAGATTGGTATTGCCAACTTTAGCCCCCTGTCCTAAACGGCTACAGCCGAGATCGGAAACATTGCATTGCTTATTCAAATCATAAACCGCGTAGATAGCGCTGTCGCCGGGAACAGAAACGCAGTCCGGTTCATTGCTGTCGCATTTATTATTTTTGTTAGTATCGTTCCATATACCAGGCCCGCCCGGACTATAATTTTTCGTATCGATCATTTGTTCGCAACCGACGCCGGACTCGGAACATAAACTGCTGAATTGTCTCAAGTCGTGCTCGATATTAGCGCGATCGCTATACTGGCGGCAACCTAAATTATAATCCGCTCCTTGATAGACGCCGAAATTATCATAATAACAGGAAGCCGGAATATTGCTGGAGTTCTTAATTATATAATAGCGTTCGCTTATTTCGTTAAGAACAAAATTATCCAAGTAGAAATCATTATTGGCGCTAACCGCTAAGATTTCATTATCGGAAATAACCTGGTCTAAACTTTCTAAATTCGCGCGATAAATCTGCCATTCATTTCCGCCGCTGATAATAATACCGCTGGCGGCGTTAAAATAAGTTTTGGCTTGCGTTTCTTTATTATAGAAATAAATCTTTACATTCGTATCGGTAGTGGCACGCGCCATAAAGCTTATATTATAAGAGAGGCCTTGTTTAACCGATTGGCCGACTTTTAATTGGGCCGCAATATTATCAGAAGCGAGAATTTGTTTAATAAGCGGGGCGCGAGTGATGCTGGTTTGCGCTGTTTCGCCAATCGCCTGGCAAGAACCGGCGCTATTATTATATTTTAAGGAATGCCCGTTATTCGTATTGGCAATCGGGCTAAGGCTTAAACCATTAGTGCAATTAGAAGACCAATTACCCGTACTATTGCTGTTTTCAAAATCAGAAGCGGAAATTAAACGGACATTTTCACCGTTGCTGCCGTTATATTCCCGGCAACCGTTAGCAGCGGCCTGGCAAGTTTTTCCTTCGCTCGGAATAGCTTGGTAGAGACAGGCGTTATGATTAGCGTTCCAGACTCCGCCGTTCAAGCAAACTTGGCAAGAACTCGTATTAGCATCCCAGTTCTTATCGGTACCGGCGCAATTCGCCGCCGAAATAATAGCGGGATCAATATTTTTTTCCGTTAAGCGATAAGAATGACAATCCGCAGAACAAGTAATCGTCTTCGAAACTAAATGATAAGTAATCTGACCGGCTGAATTATAAAATTCTAAACAATCCGGATTATAATTTGCGCTGCCGACCGAAGAATGATAAATCGCGCTATTGCATGATAAGGAGTCGTCGGCCGTTACCGCCGGACCGCCAGCTGATCCTTTCTTTATAGAATATGACTTTAATTGATAACCATTTTCCGTTCCCTCCCAAGCATAAAAAGAACCGCAATCAGTCGTCGAAGGTTTAATACATTGTTTTAATTCCGTGTAATATTCTTTCTGCTCCCCGCCTTGATTAAGGGCATCTAAATTAGTAAATTCATTACAACCGACTTCTTCAAAATTACATTTTTTAGAATTCGCCGGAATCAAATTTTCTTTTTGCGGCAGATTAAAAGAATTCAAACGAGAAATATAAACATCATAGTTCAAACATTCTTGAGGACAAAGATCGGCGCTAGTCACTTTAGCGGCGACCGAAAAATTATCGGCCGTCGATTTATATAATTCACAGCCGACTTCATCCTTATTACATTTACGCGCGAAATTTTTGCAAACCGCCGGCGCGTCGCTTT
>JAVHRV010000035.1:0-4329 GCA_036171815.1 Patescibacteria group bacterium | reverse complement strand
AAAAAATAGAAAATAAACAAATCCATAAAAACTCATCCGCCCCTTTCACCACTTCGACTCTTCAACAATCGGCTAACCGCCATCTGGGTTTCAGCGCCAAACAAACGATGTCGGTCGCCCAAAAATTATATGAACAGGGCTATATTACCTACATGCGTACCGACGCCCTTAATCTTTCTCCTAAATTTCTTCAAGAAACTCAAATTTGGCTAGATAAAAATCTGGGAAAAGACTATACTCTAGAGGGTGGACGCGCTTTCAAAAATAAGAATAAAAATGCCCAAGAGGCTCATGAGGCCATTCGTCCGACAGAAGTTAATATAACACCAGAGGACCTCAACAATAAATTGGACAAAAACCAAGAACGTTTATATCGCCTAATCTGGCAAAGAGCGGTGGCTAGTCAAATGCCGGCTGCTAAATTAGCCGCCACCGTAATTGACGTCAGCGCTACTCAAAACTCGACGGAATATATCTTCCGCGCTAATGGACAAACTTTACTCTTTCCCGGCTATCTAAAAATATGGCCAGAAAAAACTAAAGAACAAATATTACCGAAACTCCCGGAGGGCCAAAAATTAGAATTAATGGCCATCCACAGCGAAATCCATACCACTAATCCTCCCGCCCGTTATTCCGACGCCAGTCTGGTGAAAGAATTAGAAAAATACGGTATCGGTCGCCCTTCTACTTACGCCCCGACCATCAATACGATTATTGTCCGCAACTACGTTACCCGAGATGAAAACAAAAAATTAAAACCTAGCGACATTGCCTTCGTCGTAACGGATTTATTAATTAAACATTTTCCCGAAATAGTCGATTATAGTTTTACCGCTAAAATGGAAGATAATTTAGATCTTATCGCGGCGGGCGAAAAAAAATGGCAACCGGTCATTAGAAATTTTTACGAAGGATTCCACCATAATTTAACTAATAAATACGAAGAGATTAAAAAAAGTGATATTATGCCCGAAGAACAATCAAACGAAATTTGTGACAAATGCGGCGCTAAAATGGTCGTTAAAACCGGTCGTTACGGTAAATTTTTGGCTTGCAGCGCTTTTCCAGATTGCCGTAACATAAAAAAAGTAGCCGGCGAAAACGGGGAATACGCCCAAAAAGAGGCTGATCCTAAAACCCAAGAATTAGAAAAAAAATATGCAGGGGAAATTTGTGACAAATGCGGGTCAGCCATGAAAGTAAAAACTGGTAAATTCGGACCATTCTTAGCTTGCAGCGCTTACCCGAAATGTAAAAATATCAAAAACATCAATCAATCTGGTAACGGGAAAGAAGTCACTTGCCCGGCCTGTGGCGAGGGGAAAATAGTCAAGAAATTCAGTCGCCGCGGCGCTTTCTATGCTTGCAGCGCTTATCCAAAATGTAAAAATGCTTATTGGGGCGAACCAACGGGAGAAAAATGTCCCCATTGCCAATCGCTCTTAGTCACTGATAAAAGCGGCGAAATAAAATGCAGTGACAAGGGCTGCGGCTATAGTAAATAGCCGATTCCTCAATTAAAAAAACTATTCATCAGGAATAGTTTTTTTAATTTTAGACTCTCCAAATAAAAATTATTTTTTCTTACTGGCGGCGGCTTTTTTCTCCTTCTTTTCTTTGACAAACTCCATAGCTTTTTTCGCAATCTCTCCCAAAATCATAAAATAAGCGGCACTATTCTTTAATTTATCTTTAGCCACATCGAGAATCTCTTCGGCTTTAGTCACGCCACTCTCAATTCGTTTTATTAACCGAAAAATTCGTTGCACACTAGCCACAAAATAATAAATCGCCCAACAGAGAAAAAAAGTCAGAGCGACCAAACAAGCGGACAGGACTAAATTTAAAACATCACTCGAAGTAGTAAACATATATTTAAAATTATCTTATACTAATTATACTAATTTGTTAATCTTTAAAAATCCCGCAATTGAGCCGCAAATTTTTGACCCAAATGATTAATTAATTCCTGCTGAATTTTATCAACTTCCCCAGCCGTTAAAGTTTTCTCTTCCGACTGAAAAATTAAATGAAAAGCTAGGCTCTTTTGTCCGCTAGCTAATCGACTGCCACTATAGACATCGAATAATTCCACACCCTTAATCAACGGGTGAAAATGAACCATATCTTTTCTTAAATCATTATACAGTATTTTATCATTAACGACAAAAGCTAAATCGCGACTGAGCGCCGGATATTTAGCCGCTTCCTGAAAACGAAAAGATGATAATTTAGTAATTAAATTAAATAACAAACTAAAATTAATTTCCGCGAGAACCACCGGCTTCTTCAAATTAAGATTACTGGCTACCGTAGGATTTAAAAGGGCCAGCTGGCCGATTTCTTGATCGAGAAAAATAATTCCCGCCGTCATCTGCTCGTCCGCCCAACCCGGCTTATTATCGATAACAATAAAACTAACCTCTAGGTTGTAATTAGTGATAGTTTGTAGCAGTCCCTTCACGATCCCCTTTAAATGACTGAATAGCTCCGGTTCATCGCTCGACCAAGCCAAACCTAAATGTTTTTCTTGATGAGGCAGAGAAGTATCATTAGCTTCGTCTTTTTTAAGATCACCAGGGGCACCGAAAAAAACGTTACCGATTTCAAAAAATCCTAAATTAATATTACGCGCCTGATTGGTTTTAATATTCGCCAATAATCCTGGTACTAAAGATTGACGTAATAAAGATTGAAGATCCGAAAGAGGATTAATTAATCTAAGATAGCGAGAAAAATCAATTCGATTTTTTTTCAATTGTTCCTCTCCGACGAAAGAATAATTATAAACCTCATCTAAATCATACTTGAAAGCTAGGACGTTTTTAATTTTTCGCTCTAATTGCCGTTCTTGGTTCGCCACCGGTATATTCAACACCTGCACCGGCATTTTCGATTCAATGTTGTCATAACCATAAAAACGTAAGACTTCTTCCACTAAATCTTCACGCGTTCTAATATCTTTAGTTGCTCGCCAGGAGGGAATAGTCACCCTGAGAATGTCCGCTTGGCGATCTTGAATCTTAAAACCTAATTTATCAAAAATACTCAAAATTTGCTCCCGGGGAATTTCTTGACCGATTTTAAGAGCCAACCAATTTAGGGCTAAATCAATTTCTAAAATATTCGTTGGGATATTATTAAGATCGATTAAATTGCTCGCTATCTGAAAATCTGGACAAACATCTTTTAATAAAAATATAAATCTTTTAATCGCTAATTCGGTTAAAGCCGGATCTAATGATTTTTCAAAACGGCTAGAGGCTTCCGAGCGTAAAGCTAGTTTTTGGCTAGTTTTACGAATAGCGGTCGCCTTAAAATTGGCTGATTCTAAAATAATTTCTTTAGTCTCTAAACGAACTTCACTAGCCGCTCCGCCCATAATACCGGCGAGCGCTACCGCTCCATGACTACTAGCAATAACTAAATCCTCATTAGTTAAAAGGCGTTCTCGACCATCCAAAGTTTCCAAACTTTCCTCTTTAGTGGCACGGCGCACTATTATTTTATCGACTTTAGCGGCGTCAAAAGCATGTAGAGGTTGCCCAATATCCAACATAACATAATTAGTCAAATCTACAATATTATTAAGCGGTCGCTGGCCAACAGCCACGAGGCGTTGTTTCAGCCAAGCCGGAGAATCCTTAACTTCGATATTACTTATTTTAATAGCGCTATAACGCAGACATAAATCTTTATCTTCGATTTTAACA
Organism: Patescibacteria group bacterium; assembly: GCA_036171815.1. Taxonomy (GTDB): domain Bacteria; phylum Patescibacteriota; class Patescibacteriia; order Patescibacteriales; family UBA12465; genus UBA12465. Next base: position 613 of record JAVHRV010000035.1, on the reverse strand, counting down.
TCTAATTCTTTTTTAGGCCCATTAACCGGTATAATTTTAACTAAAAATTTTTCCAACGGTTTTAAACTGACACCTAAAATAACGGACAATTCACGAGCTATCCCATAATGACATAATAAGTCCGGCCGATTAGACAATGATTTATTATCAACCTCAAAAACAATATCATCAGCTTTCAAATATTTAGCGAAGGAGACTCCGATTTTAGCATCGGTGCCTAGAACCATAATTCCTTCATGGTTTTTTCCCAAACCGAGCTCATCTTCCGCACAAATCATTCCACCAGATTTCTCGCCTCGAATTTCCGTCTCTTTAATTTCTAAACCATTCGGTAAAACTGCTCCTACTAAAGCGACCGGCACTAGTTGTCCGACGGCCAGATTAGGAGCGCCACAAACAATCCGCAGTTTTTCTTTTTTCACATCAACGAGGGCCAAACGTAAGCGATCAGCCTTAGGATGTTTACTGACCTCCAAAACTTGTCCAATTACTACTCGATTAAACTGATTGGCTTGTCGATTAACTCCCTCGACCTCGACAGTTTGATTAGTTAATTTAGCAGCCATCTCCTCCGGGCTTAGTTTAGCCGGTACTTTAATAAAATCTTTTAACC